>NZ_QRKJ01000009.1:393-112711 GCF_003471905.1 Collinsella sp. AM16-21 | reverse complement strand
CGATCGCCACCGCGACCGCCACGGTCGCCACCACGGCCGCCGCGATCGCCAAAGCCGCCGCGACCGCCACGGTCGCCGCCACGGCCGCCGCGATCGTCACGGCCGCCGCGAGGACCGCGGTCCTCGTCCAGGCCCATGGCGACGAGCGGAGCAATAACCTTATCGAGAGCGGCCATCAGCTCGGTGGCCTCCTCGTAAGAAAGCTCGGGCAGGAGCTTCTCCTTCTTGTTGGCAAGCTCGACCAGGCCCTCAGCGGCATCCTCGGCAGCGAAGACGACGATCTTGCGCATATCGCCCTCGGCGTCGTCGATGCGGCCGACCAGATCGGCAGCCTCGGCCTCGGCCATCAGACCATCGAGCTCGCGGAGGCGCATGCCGAGCAGGTCGGACATTTCCTTCTGCTCCATCTTGGGCTTGAGGTCAAGAAGCTTGATGGCGCGCTCGATGTTCGCCATGCGCTCGGCCTTGGCCTCCTCCTCCTTGGAAATAGCAAAGCGACGGCTACGCAGCAGACGGGCGGCCTTCTGCATCTTGTCCATCAGCTCTTCGTCATCGTAATCAACGGCGGCCTCGACAACCTCGGCCTCCTCCTCGGCGGAAACCTCGTCAGCAGCCTCAACCTCGGCAGCTTCGGTCTCCACGGTCTCGACTGCCTCAACCTCGGCAGCCATGGTCTCGTTCTCGGTCTCGTTCATGATCTCTTCGTTCTCAGACATGAGACTCCTTCTTGGCCCTCTCGGGCATCATCGCCCCATTCGCGGGGCCCGTCGCGCACTCTTTGCGCTTTAAACATTCATGCCTCTCGGCAAAACGTCCATTAGTTTATGGTGTCGCCATCCAATCTAGCTGCAGAATCTATGTGCACACATTAATGCGACATGTGCGACTCGCGGCGGGCGTACACCAGCGACACCGCGAACCCAGCCACGGCAATCACGGCCGCCACGCGCACGGCAGCCGCAAATCCGATCGCCTGGGCAACGTCTGCCGCAACGCCAGTGGCGCCGGCAACCGCCGCAGAACTCGAAAGCAGACCGATAAACAGCGATGGACCAAACGACGCGGCAATCATGTTCCACGTGTTGAGCAATGCCGTTCCGTGAGGATGCTCGGCGGCGGGCAGCGTCTCCAAGCCGGCCGTCTGTGAGGGGTTCAGCACCAAACCGACGCCAGCATACACCACAATGGTCAGTGCCACGACGACGCCGATGTTCATGCTTGCCGCTGTCATCGAAATGGCAGTCTGCCCCACAGCAATCAGGGCAAAGCCGACCGGCAGCAGCGGCCATGCGCCACGGGCGTCCATCACGCGTCCGCCCACAATCGAGGTTACGGCGTTGCAGGCAATCGCCGGCAAAATGAGCAAGCCCGCAACAAGAGCGGTCATGCCGTATGCGCCCTCAAAATAGAGCGGCAGCAAAACGCTCATCGAGAACGTCGTCATCATCGACACCACCACAAGCAGGCACGCAGGCCAAAAACGAACGCTTGCCATGGGGCGCACGTTGAGCACCGGATGTCCGAGCTTGAGCTGGCGGACCGCAAACAGGCCAAGCAGCACCACAGCGGCGAAAAGCGTCACGATACCGGTCATCACATTGGTCGAGAACTCGCCTACGGAATACACAAACGCCGTAATGCCGGCCGCAAGCAAAGCAACCGACAGAATATCAAGCGTAGTGTTCGAGCGCTCTCCAACATTTCGAACGAGCTTTGCTGCCGCCGCGGCGACCACGACACCGCCCACCAGCGGCACTACGAACACCGCCCTCCAGCCAAACAACGTGCACATAAGACCACTGACCACAGGTCCAAACGCCGGCCCCAGCGTAATGCAGGCACCGCCCAGACTCAGATACAGACCGAGCTTCTCGCGCGGAGCGCAAGATAGCACCACATTCATCATGAGCGGAAACAAGATGCCCGATCCCGCAGCCTGCAAAATGCGACTTGGCAGCAAGACGGTAAACGTTGGGGCGACCAGGCACAGGACTTCTCCGGCGACCAGGCATCCACATGCGAAAAACAGCAGCTTGCGCGTCGAGAAGCGACCGGAAAGAAAGGCCATGATGGCCGTAAAGATCGACGTCACGATCATGTAGCCCGAAACAAGCCACTGCGCCGTGATGGCACTCACCGAAAAGGCCGCCATGATGTCGTGCAACGCCACGTTAATGATGTTCTCGTTAAACGCGGCAACAAAGGCCGCGATATACATTACGGCGAGAAACGCCGAAGTGGCCGATGGCGCTACTTGAACTTGTTGCTGAGATTTGCTCCCCATGCATTTCCTTCCTCTTGGAACGACAGTCGTATCGCCCCAGAGGAACAGTCCAGGGCAAGGATGAGCCCTAGACTTACGCCAGACGCCGCACGCGACGAGTCTGGCAACATGGTCCAACGTCGAAAGATTGTAACGCGAACGCGCAGCTTTCCTTCCGCGCTATTATTGAAAGTCCACGAAAGCATGAGACATGAGGAGCCCGCCATGATTAAGCCCATCATGAAATCCGAGTTCTTTTTGCGCCTGCCTTCCGAAGACGCCGGCCCAGAAGATGCCGCGACCGGACAGGATCTTCTGGATACGCTCCACGAGCATGAGCACGAGTGCGTGGGCCTCGCCGCCAACATGATCGGCGTGCGCAAACGCATCATCTGCGTAAAGGACGGCAACAGGGCGCTCCTGATGTACAGCCCTCAAATTCTTGAGCAGGTCAATGCCTATCAGACGAGCGAAGGCTGCCTCTCGCTGATCGACGAGCGTCCCTGCACCCGCTATCGCCGCATTAAGGTGAAGTATTTGGACGAGAACTTCGTCCACCGCATCAAAAACTTCTCGGGCTACACCGCCGAGATCATCCAACACGAAATCGACCACTGCAACGGGATTGTTATTTAGACAGCCAGGGTAACGATGCAGGTTGAGCACACGACAGCGAGCGAGCCGCATTTGCGCCAAGGTGACGTGAAATGAGAGGGCGCTGACCTTCTGGTCGCGCCCTCGAAATTGAACGTCAGATTGGCGTGAATGCGGCTCGCGCAGCGTCAAGTGGTCCGCCGTTCGGTAGAACGGCGGAACTAATTAGCTCTGGCGGTAGTGATCGAAGAAGTCGGCGAGGTCTTCGAGCGACTCTTTGAGCACTTCCATGCGCGGCAGGTACACGATGCGGAAGTGGTCAGGCTCAGCCCAGTTGAAGCCGCCGCCGCGCGTGATCAGGATCTTCTTCTCGTGCAGCAGGTCAAGAGCGAACTGCTCGTCATCGGTGATGTTGAACTTTTTAACATCCATCTTGGGGAAGATATAGAACGCCGCACGCGGCTTGACCACCGAGATGCCGTCGATCTTGTTGAGTGCCTCATACACAAAGTTGCGCTGCTCGTAGACACGACCGCCGGGGCGGATGTAGTTGTTAACAGACTGATGGCCGCCGAGCGCCGTCTGGACGATTGACTGAGCCGGCACGTTGGAGCACAGGCGCATGTTCGAGAGCATGTTGATGCCCATAATAAAGTCGCTCATGCAGCGCTGGTTACCCGAAAGCACCATCCAGCCAATACGATAGCCCGCGATCATGTGCGACTTGGAAAGGCCGCTAAAGGTGACGCAGGGCAGGTCGGGAGCGAGCGAGGCAATCGAGACGTGCTCGTAGCCGTCCATGCACAGGCGGTCGTAGATCTCATCGGCAAAAATCATGAGCTGGTGCCTGCGCGCGATCTCAACGATGCCCTCGAGTACCTCGCGCGGATAGACCGAACCCGTGGGGTTGTTGGGGTTGATGATGACGAGGGCCTTGGTCGCGCTCGTGATCTTGGACTCCATATCCTCCAGGTCGGGATACCAATCCGCTTGCTCATCACACAGATAGTGAACGGGATGACCGCCGGCAAGGGTTGCGCACGCCGTCCAGAGCGGATAGTCGGGGCTGGGGATCAGAATCTCGTCGCCATTGTCGAGCAGCGCGTTCATCGAAAGCTGAATGAGTTCGGACACGCCGTTGCCCGTGTAGATGTGCTCCATCTGAACATTGGGCAGGCCCTTGATCTGCGAGTACTGCATGATTGCCTTGCGCGCAGAGAACAGGCCGCGCGAGTTGGAATAGCCTTCGCAGTCGGGCAGCTGCTGGCGCATGTCCTTAATGACCTCATCGGGCGTGCGGAAGCCAAAGGGCGCCGGATTACCGATGTTGAGCTTGAGAATACGCTCGCCCTCGTCCTCCATACGGGCGGCCTCGTCGACGACGGGGCCGCGCACGTCATACAGGACGTTATCGAGCTTGGTGGATTTTGAAAAAGTACGCATGGTGGTGCTCCTTGGAATTTGAGCTGAGGGATGGGGTTCGGGCTTGGGTACGTTGCGAGGCGATGATTCCTCGCCTTGATCGGCGTCACCGGCGAGCAGCCAGGAAACATCGACCTCCAAAATACGAGCGAGCAGCTCTGCCACATCGCGCCGCGGGATCGTCTTGCCGCTCACATATTGGCTCATCTGACTCTTGCCGAGTTTTTTTCCGAGCATCTCCGATGCGCGGATTACGTCCGACTGGCGAACGTCGCGATCGGACATGGTCTGTCGCAGGCGATCGCTAAACGTCTCTTGGGCCATTAGAACCTCCTTGCTGGCAAAGTTCAATTTATAGAACACGAATTGAACCTAAGTTCAATTTAGGCAGCAGTATAGCGCCGTACCTTATTCGGAAGTTCAATTTCACAAGAAAACGTACCGAACTCCGAGATTTGTCCAAGGCGGACAATGACGCGCACGCGTTTAGAGATATTCAAGGAATCGAGCGGCGGCAAGCGAAACGTCAGCCGTGCGATATATCGCGTTGATCTGCCGATGGGGATGTCCCTCGAGCGGACGCACGGCGACATCGAACTGACAGCGGCGCAAGATGAGCGCCGGAAGAATACTCACGCCCAGACCGTCCTCGACCATGGCCATAATCGCATAATCATCCCAGGTCGATAGCTTAGAACGCACCGCCAGACCCGCGCGGCGAAACAGCGGCGTAATCTCGTCGTCGCTACCGCGTTCCAGAAGAATAAACTGCTCGTTGGCCAAATCGGCAAGGGAAACGACCTCCGCGGTGGCAAGCGAGGAGTCCGCTGGCACCACGGCCATCAGCTCGTCTTGCACCAACGGCCGCGACGCCATGCCGGCGCCGCGTGGCTCGCGCGGAATAAAGCCCAGGTCGCAGCGGCCTTCCGCCACCCATTGCTCAATCTCGGAGTAATCACCCATCAGCAGCTCGTAATCGACATCCGGGTGATCAGCGCGAAACCGCGCGATCACCGGCGGCAGTACATGGGTCGCCACACTCGAGAATGTACCGATACAGATCTTGCCACGCATGAGCCCCCGCATCTCGTCCACGCGTCGCTGCAGGCGGCCAAACTCTTCGCATAACGCCTCGACTGCCGGCATGACCTGCCGCCCGTCGGCAGAAAGCACCACGCCCTCGCGGCCGCGATCAAGCACCTTAAAACCCCAGCCTGCCTCAAGGTCGCCCACCATGCGGCTCACGCCCGATTGCGAATACCTCAAGTGCTCGGCGGCGCGCGTAAAACTTCCGGCGCGCACCGTCTCGAGCAGCACCTGCATCTTTTGGATATTTGTTTCCACGGCGCGCCTCCATCCTTGCATGATGTTTTGTCATGTTAACCATGCATTATATTCGCTTTTCTTCTAAAGCAACCTCACCCATAGTGAACATGCAGGGATATGAAAGGGGCGGCTGCGCATGAGCAACGGACTGATTACATATTTAGCAGCACTGTTGTTGTTTGGCTCCAACGGCATCATCGCCGCTGCCATCGCGCTGCCGAGCTCCGATATCGTGCTGCTGCGCACCTTTCTGGGAGCCCTCTCACTTGTCATCATCCTCGCCATCACCCAACGCCATAAGCTGCATGCGCTTTCTCGTCCCCGCGAAGCCGCGGCCCTGATCCTCTCGGGAGCAGCGCTGGGCGCCAGCTGGATTTTTCTGTTCCGCGCCTACCAGACGATCGGCGTCGGCGTATCCTCGCTGCTGTACTACTGCGGCCCCATCATTGTCATGGCACTCTCCCCGCTCATCTTTGACGAAAAGCTGACCGGCGGCAAAATCGCTGGCTTCATCGCCGTTGCTTGCGGTGCTTTTCTCATTGCAGCGCAAGGTCTAGGCGGCAATATGCCCATTGCTGGTATCGCCTGCGGAATCGCCTCGGCCTTCTGCTATGCGCTGATGGTCATCGCTAGCAAGGGTGCGCCACACATCGAAGGCCTCGAAAACTCCACGCTCCAGGTGAGCGCCGCCTTTGTGACCGCGCTGGTCCTCACGCTCATCACGCAGGGTGCCCCCTCATTCCTGTCCGCCGGCGTCGCCGCTGGTATTGATTGGCGCGCCGTCGCCATGCTCGGCATTGTCAACACCGGCATCGGTTGCCTGCTCTACTTTAGTGCTGTCGCCAAGCTGCCCGTCCAGACCGTCGCGGTCGTCGGCTATCTCGAGCCTCTTTCGGCGGTCGTGTTCTCCGTTGCCCTTTTGGGCGAAGCCATAACGCCGGTCCGTCTGATGGGCGCCGCGCTTATCATCGGCGGCGCGATTTTTTGCGAACTCGCTGGCAAGCGCGCAAGCGCCAAGGCCGGTATCGCCCAGACAGTACGCGCTTAAAAGCTCCTGTTTTGAAATGCTACCCGCGTACATGAATAATCCCCAGATGGGGATTATTGTCTAAAACACCCCGATGTGCCAAACTGCTCTTATATGTATAAAGATGGCATAAAGGTCCACTGCTCTTTGCAGAGGCCAGATGTCTAAGGGAGTCCACGTGGCACACAACAAACTGGAGGCAAGCCTCCAAGGCCAGCACGGGCAGGGCGGGCATGGAGCCATCCCCCTTTCCGCTGGCATGCTGCTCGTAACGCTCGGCGTCGTCTACGGAGACATCGGCACGAGCCCCATGTACACCATGAAATCAATTGTCGCCAACAACGGCGGCATCGGTACCGTCAGCGAGGACATGATCTTAGGCGCGCTTTCGCTCGTCATCTGGACCATGACGCTCGTGACCACGGTCAAGTACGTGCTGATCGCCATGAAGGCCGATAACCACAACGAAGGCGGCATCTTCGCCCTGTTCAGCCTCGTACGCAAGGTGGCACCATGGCTGATTCTTCCCGCCATGATCGGCGGTGCGGCACTACTCGCCGACGGCATCCTCACCCCCGCGGTCACGGTCACCACAGCCATTGAGGGCCTGCGCACTATCGAGTGGGGCCATGCACTGCTGGGCGACGGCCAGACCAACGTCATCATCATTACCATCATCATTATCTGCGGCCTATTTGCCATGCAGCGCGCCGGCACCTCGTCAATCGGCAAGCTCTTCGGCCCGCTCATGACACTATGGTTCCTGTTCTTGGCAGGCGCCGGCCTGTTCAACATGCTCGGCAACCCGTCCATCCTACGTGCGCTCAACCCCATCCGCGGCATCATGTTCCTGTTCTCGCCCATCAACCACTCGGGCATCATGGTGCTCGGCTTCGTCTTCCTGTCGACGACCGGCGCCGAGGCGCTCTACTCGGACATGGGTCATGTGGGCAAGGCCAACATCTACGCATCCTGGCCGTTCGTAAAGGCGGCCCTCATCCTTAACTATCTGGGCCAGGGAGCTTGGCTGCTCGCCAACAATTCCAATCCCCAGATGCTCGCGATGGATATCGTCAACCCGTTCTATATGATGCTTCCCGAGCCCCTGCGCCCCTTTGCCATCGTGCTTTCGGCCGTAGCGGCCATCATCGCCTCGCAGGCGCTCATCACCGGCTCGTTCTCGCTGGTATCCGAGGCAACCCGTCTCAACCTTATGCCGCACCTGCGCATCCACTACCCCAGCGACACCAAGGGCCAGCTCTATATTCCGCTCGTCAACAACATCATGTGGGTCGGCTGCATCTTCATCGTGCTGCTGTTCCAAAACTCCGAGCGCATGGAGAGCGCCTACGGCCTCGCCATTACCGTGACCATGCTCATGACCACGACGCTTTTGACGAGCTACATCGCCGGCATCCTCAAGCACAAGCTGGGTGCCTGCGTCTTCGCTCTGCTCTTTGGTGTCATTGAACTATGCTTCTTCGCCTCGTGCCTCACCATGTTCTTTGACGGCGGCTACGTCATGATCTTCCTGGCGGCACTGCTGTTCGGCCTTATGTATGTGTGGCGTCGCGGCACCGCCATCGAGCGCACGCAGACGATCCTGCTGCCCGTCTCCAAGTACATCGATCAGCTCAACCGTCTGCGCAACGACGAGACCTACCCCGTGCTCGCCGACAACCTGGTGTTCCTCACCAACAGCCCCGACCCGCTCACGCTCGACCGCGACGTGCTCTACTCCATCTTGGATAAGCATCCCAAGCGCGCCAAGGCATATTGGTTCATCAACGTACACGTTACCGATGAGCCCTATACGCACGAGTATTCCGTCGAGACCTTTGGCACGGACTTTTTGTTCCGCGTGCGCCTGGACCTGGGCTTTAAGGTCAACCAGCGCATCAACGCCTACCTGCGCCAGATTGTTGGCGACCTGATGGCATCGGGCGAGCTACCGCCGCAGCACCACACCTATTCCATCTACGAAACACGCGGCAACGTGGGCGACTTCCGTTTTTGCATGCTGCGCAAGATGCTTGCCCCCGAAACAGACATCAACCGCAACGACCGCCGCGTGATGGCCATCAAGTACGCCGTCCGTCGCGCCTGCGGAAGCCCGGCACGTTGGTACGGTCTTGAGAACTCGGCCATCATCATCGAGTACGTGCCCCTCTTTGCCCGCATGCGCCCGGCGGTCAAACTCGTACGCACCCATGTGCCGCTCGAGATCCAGATCGAGGAAGCCGAGGAAATGGAAGTCGACATCTTCTCGGACGACCTGGTCAACGGCAACGAAGCCGGCAGGAACATGAACGTCGACCCCACCGAGTTGCTCGAGAGCGTCGCCGATACGCCCGAACAGCAACAGCTCGACGGCCTCGAGAGCGAACAACTCAACGACGCCAACTTCTAGCGACGTCGCGCATCGACGACAGCGGCCCTGCACCTCACAGGAGATGCAGGGCCGCTTTGCATTGCAGTAAAGCTATCGGCTACGAACGACGCGGCTCGGGAACCACGAGCCTATCGGGGCTCGCGCCCTCGGCATCCATCAGACTCACGTAGCGAATCGACGGATCCCCATACATCGCGTAGTAATAATTGCCCGTGTGCGCGCTAAAGCATCCGGTATAGATGGTCTTCTCGAACTTGCCATCGCCCATCCTGGACGCTCCCTCAATCATCACCACGCCCTCGAGTGAACGGAACATGCGGACGACGTTTTCGGTCTCGCTCTCCTTTTGCGGGTAATTGGCATTGAGGTACGCCGCCTTTACAAAACGGCTCGGCGAATAGCAGTCACCCGGAATACCGCGCATGCCGGCACCCGCGCCATAGGGCTTGAGCTCGGCGCCACGCCATGTCGCCGTCTGCGGAAAATCGCTGGTGGCGGTGATATAGGTGCGCAGGTTTTCCATATGCCACGGGAAAGTCGGCTGGTTGGCAAGGGTATCGACCGGGTCGTCGTATACATGCAGGCCGTCGGCCATCATCTCGACCACGATACTGCGCTGGCTGTCGCCGATAATCCAATGGAGCAGCGACACGCCCAGGCCCTCGCCGGCAGATTTGGCGACAATCACCGTATCGCGCAGTGCAGCCTCGGCCTCGTCGACCGTCGAGAACGTCGCCGCCACCCACAGGGGAAACTCGTAGGCCGCGATATTGTTCTTGCCGTCAACCGGACCCTCGGCATACTCGGCATAGCCGGGAAAGTTGAGTCCCGCCACAGCCAGACCTGCATCGTTACCGCAGTCGAAAAACATGGGATAGTTCTTGTAATCGATGCACATACCGATCACCGCGTGTGCCGCCGACGCATCGTCGATAAACGAATACGGAATGTGAAACCCGCGCGGCATCACGCGAACCTGTTGGCCGTAGTCAAAGCTCCAGTCGAGGTTGCGGCCCAGATACATGTGGCCGGAATTATCGGTAAATCGAATGCTCGTACACATAGCGCCTCCTAGCTTTACGTTCTTGCTAATTTCATTGTCTCCAAACAAAAAGGCGCTAAACACAAAAGCCCGGACATGACAACAATGTCACGCCCGGACCAAAAACGACGAAGTGCGGTGCTGTGGTCGCCCTAGACAAGCTTGCCAAGACAGTGATCGATCATATGCTGGATCATCTGCGCCTCGAAGCCCACAAAGTCCTGCTTGCGCTCGCGCATCTTGCCGTCGACGATCTGGTCAAAGGCAACCTTGCACTTGATATAGCGCGTGGACTTGGTGACCTCCTCGTGCGTCAGGCAGCTCTCCTCCATCTTGCTGGCACCCAGGCCAAACACCAGACGGGGGTTGTAGAGCACGTGGGGCTCGCCGGCGTCGTCCAGGTAGACGCAAACCTTCTTGGTAACGCCAATCTGGTTAGCGGCAAGGCAGCCGGCATCGTCGAGCGACTTGATGGTATCGATCAGGTCCTGAGCAACCGACTCGTCCTCGACGGTCGCAACCTCGCAACGCTGGGACAGGATAGCCTCGTCGTGGCAAAGCTCTTTAATCATACGTTCCTCCATAGGGGTCGTTGTAACCGCTTAAGTATACGGTACCTACACAATTTCATGCGAAAGATACCGCCCGTCCGTTACAAACCGCCGAACATCAACATGTGAGGAACACCAACTTCACAAAGGCGATATAGTGGGTGGGTTCGTGTCAATCGGCCTAAACTCGGGGCCGAACAAGGAAAGGGTATGCATGGACGAACTTTTTCACGCCAGTGAGCGCAAGTCCACAATCGGGACCGAACTTCGCGCTGGACTGACAACATTCCTGGCGATGGCCTACATCATCGCCGTCAACCCCGCAGTGCTCTCGGGCGCCGGCATCGATGCGGGAGCGCTCGCCTGCGCCACTTGCCTGGGCGCCGGCATCATGACCATCTGCATGGGCATCTTCGCCAACCGTCCGCTCGCATGCGCGTCGGGCCTGGGCATCAACGCCATGATTGCGGGCATCACCACCACCATGTGCGGCGGTGACTGGCACGTGGCCATGAGCGTCATCTTCCTCGAGGGTGTCGTCATCTTGCTGCTCGTCCTTTGCGGCCTGCGCGAGGCCATTATGGACGCCATCCCCGTGGTTCTGCGCCACGCTATCTCGGTGGGCCTGGGTCTGTTCATCGCCATGATCGGCCTGTGCGACGCCGGCATTATCACCGCTGGCGCCGGCACACTCGTCGGTCTGGGCGACATCACCTCCCCCACCTTTATCGTCGGCATCATCTCCATCGTCGTGACGGTTGCCCTGGCCTCCCGCAACGTGCCGGGCTCGCTGCTCATCGGTATCATCGTCGCCGTTATCGCCGGCATCCCGCTGGGCGTCACCCACGCCCCCGAGGGCCTCATCGCCCCGCTCGATTTCTCGACCTTTGGCGCTCCGTTTGCCAGCACCGCCGACGGCAACATGGCCATCGTAAAGGTCCTGACCGACCCGATGCTGCTCGTCGTGGCCTTCTCGCTGCTCATGAGTGACTTCTTCGATACCATGGGCACCGCGATGGCCGTCGCCAAGCAGGGCGAGTTCCTGACCGAGGACGGCAATGTCGAGGACATCCGCCCCATCCTGGTCGTTGACTCCGTGGCCGCCGCTGCCGGTGGCTTTATGGGCGTCTCCTCCATCACCACCTTCGTCGAGTCCACCTCTGGCGCCGCCGACGGTGGCCGCACGGGCCTCACCTCCGTCACGACCGGCGTGCTGTTTATCCTCGCCGCGTTCTTCTCCCCCGTCGTCTCCATCGTTTCCAGCGCCGCCACCTGCGGTGCCCTGGTCTATGTCGGCTACCTCATGATGAGCGAGGCCTCCGAGATCGACTGGTCCGACGTGTCGCAGGGCTTCCCGGCGTTCATGATTGTCGCCGGCGTGCCCTTCACCTACTCCATCTCTGCCGGCATTGGCCTGGGCTTTATCGCCTATGTGGTCGTCGCGCTCTTTAAGGGCGAGGCCTCCAAGATCAAGCCGCTCATGTGGATCGCAGCCCTCGCCTTCCTCGTCTACTTCTTTGTAGCGTAAGGGCAAGATTCACAATACCAAACACCAAAGCGCGGAGTCGCATCGAGCGGCTCCGTGCTTTTCTTTTCAAGTCAGGCATCGCACGGACGCGCGATGTATTGCTTCCCAAGTTTTGGACATTTTGCCCTCCAAACGGCACTACCGCCGGCTACATCCTGCAGATATGCTGGGCGTAATCGCATAGGCCCTATGAGGATGGGAGTAACCATGGCCGCCCTGTTCACGACCCCCAAGCGCAATGACAAAACCTCTGGAGCCCATTTTGTCGAGCCCGACGTGCGCCGTCGCACGCTGCTCGCACACGGCAGCTGGCGCCGCGTGACACGCCGCATCGTTGTAGGCGCCGTATGCGCGCTTACGGTGAGCTCTCTGCTCATGCCGAGCGTCTCGCTCGCGGCGGAGTGGATTGATGTTGGCGGCACCCAGTACAACGCCGGCACTGCGGCGGGCGACGGCGCCGGCACCTGGAGCTGGGACGGCGCCGACGACATGAAGCTCATCAACTATAACGGCGGTGAGATCAAGGCTGCAGGCAAGCTCAACATTGCCTACGAGGGCAGGAACACCGTGAAAACCGAGCCTGATTACACCGGAGCCGCCATCAAGACGCAGGACGGCACTAGCCAGAAAGCAGAGTTGAACATAACGAGCTCGAATAGCACGGATGAGCTCAATGTGACAGCCGAGGCCGATGCAATTAAATCAACAGGCGACCTCTCCATTTCTGGCCCAGGCACTGTGAACACCACAAGCACTGCTTCCGACGGAATTGAGGCAAAGGGCGATCTCTCTATCACGGGCTCGGGCACCGTGAATGCAACGGGCGGTACCGAAGGCATCCAATCCAAGGGCAAGACCACCATCGATTCCTCTGGCACAGTGATCGCTAAAGGAGGCGAAGGTTACGGCGTCGCCGCGGGCAGTGACCTGATCATCAAAGGCGGTGGCAAGGTAGAAGCAAGCTCGATAGAAGAAGCGGCGATTTGGGCTGACGGCAACATCGACATCTCGGGCGGCAGCCAGGTCAAGGCAAGCTCCCAGGGAGATCTTGCCGTCGACGCTGAGGGTAGTCTCGCGGTCACGAACGCCTCCCTTGACGCAAGCGGTGTTGAATATGGTGTCTATGCCTACAAGGGCGTTACGCTCGATCATGCGACCGTGACGGTCCGCACAAGCGCGAGCGGCGGCCAGGCCATCGCCCTCATCACTGATGGGGACGACATCGTCATCAAGAATGGTTCCATCGTGGACGCGTTCGCAGAAGGCAAATTCTCGGTTGCAATCTCTACCAGAAACCACCAGCCAAACGTCGCTGGCGGCCACATCTACATCAGCGACTCCGTTGTTAAGGCTATAGCCCGCTATGTCGAGACCGGTGGCGATGGCCCCGATCACTACAGCAACGACCAAAGCGGCGAGGTCATCCCTGAGCCTAGGGGTCTGAACATCGGTATCTTCGCCCAGACCTACGAGGGCATCACGCCCGCGAGTATCTCGATCGTCCGCAGCAAGCTCACGGCCGAGGGAGACACGGCGGCGATCTTCGCCCTTGCCATGAGCGCGGACGGCAAGGCAATCGGCACCATCGAAATCGAAGGCTCCACCATCCTGACGCCTGAAGGCGGCAAGGTCATTGACTATCGCAACAAAGAAGGGCTCAGCAACGGCGGCATCTACGAAGCGGGTCAAACCATCGGCACGGGCGACGCCACGATCGACTCCCCCTATGACGCCGCTGTCGCCAAGAGCACGGTCATCGCGCCTCCCGAGGAGATCGAACCCGAGGAGAAGCCAGGCGAGACCAAGCCCGAGGGTTCCAAGTCCGAGGGCACGAAGACGACCAAGACCGTTGCAGTTGCAGCCACGGGAGCCAAGACCGCCGGCAAACTCGCGGCAACCGGCGACGCCTCGAGCGCAGCCATCGTGGCAGCCGCCCTTGCGGGAACAGCCGCCATCGCCGCGGGCGCCGTGGTGAGCCGCAAGCGCTCGTAAACACTTTTTCGCACAGGACGAGTGGATCGCGGCCCTTGCCTTCCTCGTCTACTTCTTCGTAGCGTAAGGGCAAGGCTGCAAAAGCTGAACAATAAAGCGCGGAGTCGCCATGCGGCCCCGCGCTTTTCTTTTAGCGCCGGTCCCTGCGCCGGCGTGCGGCCTATTTCTCCCCCATTTTGGCCATTTTGCCCTCCAAACGGCACTACCGCCGGCAACATCCAGCAGATACGCTGAATCTAGTCGTATAGGCCCTATGAGAACGGGAGCAACCATGGCAGCCTTGTTCACGACCCCCAAACGCAATGGCACTACCGCCGGAACCCATGTTGCCGAACCCGACGTTCGCCGTCGCATAGGACTCGCGCACGGCAGCTGGCGCCGCGTGACGCGCCGCATCGTCGCGCGCGCCGTGTGCGCGCTCACGGTGAGCTCGCTGCTCATGCCGAGCGTCTCGCTCGCAGCGGAATGGGTCAAGGTCGGCGGCAACAAGTACAACACCGCGGCGAGCGACGAGGCCGGTACCTGGTCGTGGGACGGCGCCGACGACTTGAAGCTCAACAACTATAACGGCGGCGAGATCCAGGCCGCAGGCAAGCTCAACGTGAATTACTCGGGAAACAACATCGTCACTGCCGACTGGATCGAAGGCATCAAGGCTTCTCATGGCACTAACGAGAATGCCGAGCTCAATATCCAAGGCGACGCGGGCAGCACGCTCAGCGTGACATCTACTGAGGACGCTATCCTCTCCACGGGTAATATCAACATCGACGGAGCCGGATCCGTCAACGCCACGAGCACTGGGTTTGATGCCATCAATGCCGGGGGTGATCTCGCTATCAAAGGTTCGGGCAACGTCAACGCCACGGGTGCATCGGATGGCATCAGGGCAAACGGCAATATCACGATTGACGACAGCGGAGTCGTCACCGCCAGGGCTACCGAGGACAAGGGTATTGGGACCGGCAAGAACCTCACCATCAAGGGCGGCGGGACGGTCGAGGCAAGCTCCGAGAAAGACGCTGCCGTCGAGGCCAAGGGCAGCCTCGCAGCCACAAACGCCTCCCTCAACGTAAACGGTGTTGAATATGGCGTCTATGCCCACAAGGGCATCACCCTCGATCATGCAAACGTGACGGTCCGTGCAGGTAAAGGCAGATACGGTGGCGCCATCGCCCTCTTCACCTACCAGGACGACATCGTCGTCAAGAACGGCTCCACCGTGGACGCGTTTGCGGAAGGTGAGGTTTCGGCTGCATTCTCCACCAGAAACAATCGACCCAACGGGAAGGGTGGCCACATCTACATCAGCGACTCCGTTGTCAAGGCCATAGCCCGCTATGTCGAGAACGGCGACGGCCCCACCCCCTACAGCGAAAACCAAGATGGCGAGACGAGCCCCGAGCCCCAAGGCGAGAACATCGGCATCATCGCCCAGACCAGCGAGGGCGTCACACCCGCAGTCATCTCGATCATCCGCAGCAAGGTAACGGCCGAAGGAGATACAGCGGCAATCTTTGCCCGTGCCATGAGCGCTGACGGCAAGACAATCGGCACCATCAAGATTGAGAACGCCGCCATCCAGACGCCCGAAGGCGGCAAGGTCATTGACTATCGCAAGCTCCGTAACGGCATCTACGAGGCAGGCCAAGCCATCGGCACGGGCGACGCCACGGTCGACTCCCTCTATATCAAAGCAGTCGCCAAAAGCACGACCATCGCACCTCCCGAGGTAGCCAAGCCGGAAGACCCCAAGCCCGACGAGACCAAGCCCGCAGAAAGCAAGCCCGCGGAGTCCAAGCAGAACCCCAAGCCTGAGGACTCAAAGCCGACCAAGGCCGTTGCGGCTTCAACCACGAAAGCCAAGACTACCGGCGTGCTCGCGGCAACCGGCGACGCCTCGAGCGCAGCCATCGTGGCAGCCGCCTTTGCGGGAACAGCCGCCATCGTCACAGGCGCCGTGCTGAGCCGCAAGCGCTCGTAGACGCCTTTGGCCTTTAACGCACGGGACGGCACCCACAGAAGTGCCAGCCTGCACGCCGTTTAGCAACGCCACCGCCGAGCTCCCCTCCAGCGGTGGCGTTTTCCGTTTGCGTCCGCGCGGCGCGCGCGAATGTTCTTGATGCTGCCCAACTGGTATACGCTGACGTGCGACAATTGGGGCTGCCAATGTCACAACGCCGAGAGAAGCCCGTCATGGAAGCGCATCAAAAGCAGATAACCGTTTATTCGAATCATACGGAAAGCGCACCTGTCATCTACCTTCCTGTGGTCGTGGGCGACGGCGGCGAGGTGTATGAGTGTTGCCGAGAGCTCGATTGCCCACCCTTCACCCTTATCGCCATTGGCGGCCTCGACTGGAATCGCGAGCTGAGTCCCTGGGCATGCGACGGGACTGTACGCGATTCCGAGCCCTTTGATGGGCAGGCGTCCGGGTTTCTCGATGAGCTGCTGAATCAGATAATCCCCCAGGTCGAGCCGTCGCTTTCTCGGCCGCCCACCTGGCGCGGCGTTGCTGGCTACTCGCTGGCGGGTCTCTTTTCGCTTTGGGCCCTCTGGCAAACCGATGCCTTTGACCGCGCCGCAAGCGCGTCGGGGTCCCTGTGGTTTCCCGAATTTGTCGATCGCGCCAGCACGGCGCCATTTGCCGGCAGCCCGCAAGCCGTCTATCTGTCACTCGGCAAAAAGGAAACCAAGACGCCCAACCGCATGATGCGGCACGTACTCGACGATACGCGCGCGATGGAAGAGCTGTTTATTGAGCGCTACATTCCAACAACGCTGGAGCTCAACCCCGGCAATCACTTTGCCCAAACCGACTTGCGCATGGCCCGCGGCATCCACTGGATACTGACGCATTAAAAATGGTGCCCACGCGCATATGCGCATGGGCACCATATCTTGTTTTAGCTGAACGCAACTGCTACTCAGCAGCCTCCTCGAGTTCGGAGACGTCAAACTCAAAGTCGTTGCCGGGCAGAATGGCATTGAGCACGATGCCCACCAGCGATCCCACGGCAAGACCCGAAAGCGAAATCGTCACGCCGCCCAACTCCAACACGATGGCGCCGGCGGTGCTGTAGGCAATGCCGAGTGAGAGCACAAGCACCAGCGCGGCCACCAGCACGTTGCGGTTGTTCTGGAAATCGACCTGGTTCTCGATGAGGTTGCGTACGCCCACGGCACTGATCATGCCGTAGAGCACGAGCGACACGCCGCCGATAACGCATGCCGGCATGGCGGCGATGACCGCGGCGAACTTGGGGCAGAACGAAAGCACGATGGCGCAGCACGCGGCAATGCGAATCACGCGCGGGTCGAACACACGCGTAAGCGCAAGCACGCCGGTGTTCTCGCCATACGTGGTGTTGGCCGGAGCGCCAAAGAGCGAAGCCAGAATCGTGGCAAGGCCGTCGCCGAGCAGCGTGCGATGCAGACCGGGATCGGCAATATAGTTGCGCTCGCAGGTGGAGCCAATAGCGGAAATATCACCGATATGCTCGATCATGGTCGCGAAAGCCAGCGGCATGATGGTGATGATGGCCGTCGTGGCAAGACCGCTATCGAACTGCGGGCCAAAGAGCGCAAACACGGTGTTGTCCCACACGATGGGCAGACCGACCCACGGAGCGGCGGCAACGCCCGAGAAATCAACCTCGCCGAGCGCAGTCGCAACGGCATAGCTCACCACAACGCCCAGCAAAATCGGCACGATCTTGACCATGCCGCGGCCCCAAATATTGCAGATGACGATCACAGCCACGGCGACAACGGCAACAAGCCAATTGGTCTGGCAGTTGGCAATAGCGGAGCTCGCCAGGATCAGACCGATCGAAATGACGATGGGGCCAGTCACCACCGGTGGGAAGAAGCGCATGACGCGCTTGGCGCCAAACGCGCGGAAGAGTGCCGCCAGCACCGGGTAGAGCAAGCCGGCGCAGGCTACGCCCAGGCAGGCGTAGGGCAAAAGCTCGGCCTCGCCGTTGGGCGCGATGGCGGCATAGCCGGCAATAAAGGCAAACGATGAGCCTAAGAATGCCGGCACCTTACCGCGCGACAGGAAGTGAAAGAGCAGCGTGCCCAAGCCTGCAAACAAAAGCGTTGCCGAAACCGAGAGACCGGTGAGCACAGGCACCAACACCGTGGCGCCAAACATGGCAAACAGATGCTGCAGACCGAGCAGGAACATGCGCGGGCGGCCGAGCGACGATGCGTCGTAGATGGCATCGCTGACGGCGGGCGTCGAGGATTGGGACATGGATGTCCTTTCGAATGGAAGGGCGCTCGGGCATAGCGGATAACCTGCCCGAACGATACGATCCGAACCATTGTACGCGATACGCCACGTCTCGCACGCGCCGCCACCTGCAAACGCTAGCGCTATTTCCAAACGCGCTCGGCAATGCGCCTAACCAGCGCAATCTTTGCCCACTGCTCGTCCTCGGTCAGCTTGTTGCCGATCTCGCAGCTGGCAAAGCCACACTGCGGAGACAGATACAGGTTCTCGAGCGGCACGTACTTTGCCGCCTCGCGGATGCGCTCGACGATGGCATCCCCGTCCTCAAGCTCTGCGGCCTTGGTGGTCACCAGGCCCAACACGACCTTCTTGCCAGGGGCAACATACTTCAGCGGCTCAAAACCGCCGGCGCGCGGCGTATCGAACTCCAGGTAAAATGCGTCGACATCCTCATGTGCAAACAGGTACGGTGCGATGGGGTCATAGCCGCCCTCGAAGGCATAGGTAGAGTGGTAGTTACCACGGCACACGTGCGTGTTAATGACCAGGTCGTCGGGCTTGCCCTCGATGGCGGCGTTGTTGAGCGCCACGCCCAGCTCGCTCACCTTTTGCAGGTCGACCGGGCTCATGCCGGTTTTGGCGACAAAATCGGTATCGCAGTAGATACCCCAGGTGCAGTCATCAAACTGGATGTTGCGACAGCCCGCGGCATACAGGTCGGCAATCACGGTGCGGTATGCTACGGCGATGGCATCGGCGAGCTCCTCGTCGGTCTTATAGACAGCGCGCAGGCTCTCCTGCTGGCCATCGCAGCGGTCGAGCGTAACCTCCGAGAACGTCTGGATCGGCGCCGGAATGGTCTGACGCGCAACCTGACCCTCCCCCTCGAGTGCCTTGACAAATTTAAAGTGCTCGACGAACGGATGGTTCTCGCCGCTGATGGGGCCGGTTACCACGGCGGTGTCAGCCGTGGTCTCCTCGTCGTGGAACATATAGCCCGTACGCGAGGTACGGCGTTCAATGCCGTTGAGCCCCCACATAAAGTCGAGGTGCCAGTAACTGCGGCGAAACTCGCCATCGGTAATCACCTGCAGGCCAGCGGCCTTTTGCTTGTCCACCAGATCGCGAATAGCCTCATCCTCGACGGCCTTAAGCCCCTCGGCATCAAGCGTGCCTGCCGCATAGGCAGCGCGGGCATCCTTTACGGCCTGCGGACGAAGAAAGCTGCCGACGATATCAGCGCGAAACGGCGCGTTCGGTTGAATTGAAGTGCTCATAGATATCTCCCTTTGCATTGGTTGCTTTACTGGGACAGAGTATGAGCGCTCATATAGCCATCGTAAAATATACGTTTATAACAGTTTGATATAGATGCTTCCTATATCAGTTGGGACTGCCATAAAGAGATTTGACCCGTGCAGGACGCAGTAGTCTAGATATGCTGACGGATCGCGTCGATATAGGCTTGACCGTAGCGCGTAAGCGTCGTGTTCTTGCGCGTGATGATGCCGATCTCCATGTACTCATCCACATCGAGCGGAATCGAGATAATGCCGGGGCCGTTGAGCTCGTGGCTGATCACGCCCGAGCATACCGTGTAGCCGTTGAGGCCCATGGCCAAATTGAACAGCGTCGCACGGTCGCGCACGCGGATATTCTTGCGGCGCTCAAACGTCGAGGTCAGCTCCTCGGAATAGTAAAACGAGTTGTAACTGCCCTGCTCGTAGGACAGGAACGGGTAGTCTTCCAAGTCCTCGAGCGTCACGCTGGAGCGGGCCGCCAGCGGATGGTCGGCACAGACGAAGACATGCGGCGTGGCGCAGAAGAGCCCTTCGAACACGAGCTCGTTGGCTGCCAGCATGCGCTCGATGACCTCGCGATTATGCTCGGACAGATACAGGATACCGAGTTCGCTTTTCATGTGCGCGACGTCCTCGATAATCTCGTGGGTTTGCTCCTCGCGCAGGGTAAAGTCGTAGCGCGCGGCATCGAACTCACGGATCACATCAACAAACGCGTTGACGGCAAAGGAATAATGCTGGCAGCTCACACTAAAGTGCGGCACCTGCTCGGACGCGCCCTTGTACTTGCCTTCGAGCAGATCCGCCTGGTCGAGCACCTGGCGTGCGTAGCCCAAGAAGGTCTCGCCCTCCTCGGACACAATGACACCCTTGTTGGTGCGCTCAAAGATGTGCACACCCATCTCGTTTTCGAGATCGCGGATCGACGCGGTAATCGAAGGCTGCGACACAAAGAGCCGGCGCGAGGCTTCGGTAATGCTGCCGCATTCGGCAACTTTGACGACATACCTGAGCTGCTGAAGCTTCATAGCGCCCTCCCTAGACGTTCGTGACGCCAAGACCCGCCGCGTCCATCTGACGCATAAACGGCGGCATCTCCCCCGTCGCGGCGCAGGCGGCAATCTGATGCAGAGCCCCGGCAACCGCATCGTCTGCCGCAGCGCCGATATGCCAGCGCGCGGCAGCCGTGACGGCCTCGTTGGCATTGGCGACTGCAACGGAGTTGGGGACGGCACCGATCATGGGCAGGTCGTTATCGGAATCGCCAAATACGGCCACCTCGTCGGACGTCAGGTCCAAAGCGCGCGCCAGCTCCAGCGCAGCGCAACCCTTGTCCCAACCTGCTGGAAGAATGTCGAACAGGCGCACACGATTGTTGGGAAACACGAGCGAGAGTTCCGGCACCTCGGCGGCAACGCGCTCGCGTAGCTCCGCGAGCTCCTCACGCGAACGAGCACTCCAGATATTCGCCTTGAACACCGGCGCATCATCGACGACAGGACGGCACGGGGCCTCTTCGCCCTTGAGCCATGCGTTGCCGCCCGACTCCATGGCGCGGCGCACACGCTCGGGGTCGCTCGTTACACAATAGGCATCGTTATTCCAAAAGTCATCGCCCAGGCTGTAGACCTTCAGATACGTATCGTCGGTCTGTTGCTCTAAGTAGTCAGCCAAGCGCATAAGGGCGGCGTTATCGGTCGCATGCGAGGCTACCACCTCGCCGTCCACAAACATGACCTGGCCGTTGCAGAACGCGCCGGTCGAGAAGCACTCGGCGCGATTGCGGAACATCCAGCCCATCGCGGAGGGTTGGCGACCCGAAACCGGGCCAAAGTGCAGACCCGCCGCCTGCATGGCATGAATGCCCTCGATGGCGTAGTCGCTGGCGCCGTCATGCCCGGCTGGAATCAGCGTATCGTCCATATCGGTCAGCACAAGTTTAATCATAAGGCCCCCTCGGTCATTCTTAATCCCGTCTATTGTACCGATGCGCTAGTATAGGGAACAACAGATTCGATGCGGGAGTGCCGGCGGTGCAAACCACAAGGCTGAGAGGGCATGGGGCCCAATCCTTTGAACCTGTCAGTTAATGCTGGCGTAGGGAGCATGCCGCCTTTACAGGGGCGCTGTCTATGCACAGCGCCCCTTTTCTATGCCAAGGAGGCATGTGCAGTGATTGATTCGGAAAAGCTTAAGCAACGTATGGTCAAGGCCGTAGAGGAGATTCGAGCCACCAATCCGATGGCCGGCTCCATCACCAACACGGTGACGATCGACTTTGTCGCCAACGCGCAGCTCGCCGTGGGCGGATCGGCCGCCATGGTCTATCTGCCAGACGAGGGCGAGGCACTCGTTGCCGGCGGCGGTGCCATCTATCTCAACATGGGCACGCTCTTCCCCATCTACGAGCAGACGATTCCCCGCGCGGCCAAGGCGGCCCACGATGCCGGCAAGCCCTGGGTGCTCGATCCGGTGGGCTTGGGCATCGGCAGCCTGCGCACCCAGCTGGTAGGCGAACTCAAGCAGTACAAACCCGCCATCGTGCGCGGCAACGCCTCCGAGATCATTGCGCTCGCCGGCCTGTGGGGCCTTGAGGGCGAAGCGGCCGATCTGAGCCGCGTGCGCGGCGTCGATACCACCGACACGGTAGACGCCGCCCGCGATGCCGCCGTGGCGCTCGCCCGCTACACCGGCGGCGCCGTAGTGGTCTCGGGCGAAGTCGACCTGATTACCGACGGCACGACCGTGGCCAAGTCCCACGGCGGCAGCCCACTCATGTCCAAGATCACCGGCTGCGGCTGCTCGCAGGGCGGCGTGCTGGCCGTGTACGCCTGCGCCGCCGACCCGTTTACGGCAGCCATCTGTGGCACCGCCGTCTACAACGTTGCCGGCACGCGTGCCGCCGCCGTCGCCGATGCCCCGGCAAGCTTTAAGGTCGCCTTTATCGATGAACTCTACCGCGCGACCGCCCAAGACATCGCCGATAACCGACTCGAACTCGAGGAGGCATAAACCATGTCCGAACCCGCAACCAATACCGGCATGAACACGCTCGTCGCTGTAGCCATCGCCCCGTGCGGCACCGGCGATGAACTGTCCGCCGAGGTCGCTGAAGTCGTGCGCGTCATTCGCGAGAGCGGCCTTCCCAACCGCACCACCTCGATGTTCACCGAAATCGAGGGCGACTGGGACGAGGTTATGCAGGTCGTGCGCGACGCGACCTTTGTGTTGGCGAGCAAGGGCATCCGCACCGAAGTCGTGCTCAAAGCCGATATTCGACCCGGATTTACCGACACCATGACCGGCAAACTCGAGCGCATGGAAGCGCAGATCAAAAAGCAGGAGGAAGCACGATGAGCATCCGCGACAACCTTGATATCTCGGCTTATCTGGTACTCGGCCCCGAAAACACGCTCGGACGCCCCGTGGGCGATGTGGTGGCCCAGGCACTCGACGCAGGCTTTACCTGCATTCAGGTGCGCTCCAAGGTGGCAAGCGCCCGCGAGATCATCGCACTGACGGGCGATGCCGCGCAGGCCATCGCTCAGGCCGGCAAAACCGGGCAGGTCGCGCTGCTGATCGACGACCGCCTTGACTGCGTACTTGCCGCACGCGAGCAGGGTATTGCCGTCGACGGCGTGCACGTGGGCCAGAGCGATATCCCCGTGGAGGTCTGCCGCAAGCTCCTGGGGCCCGACGCCATCGTGGGTCTTTCGGCCCGCTGCGAGGAGATGCTCGAGTACGTCAAGACCGCCGACATGAGCCTGGTCGATTACCTGGGCATCGGCCCGCTCCACGAGACCGAAACCAAGCGCGACTGCGGACGTGCGGCCGACGGCTCCATCATCACCAAGAGCTTTGAGGACCTGGCTGCCCTCCATGCGGCAAGCCCCGTGCCCATCGTGGTGGGCGGTGGCGTCAAAACGGCCGACCTGCCGCAGCTCAAGACTACCGGCGTCGATGGCTTCTTTGTGGTGAGCGCCGTCTGCAGTGCCGACGACCCCTACGCCGCCGCCAAGGAGCTTGTCGATACCTGGCAGCAGGCATAGGTATAGGCCGAGCAGCTGATTCGCAGCCTCATATCTTCAGCAATGGAAAGCGCATCCCAGTTTGGACCTCCATTCCGGGATGCGCTTTCCGTATAGAGAGCCAGCGGGAAACTGCGTCCCAGTCTGAACGCATATTCCGGGATGAACTTTCCGCCACGGGCCTCTCGCGGAAACTGCATCCCATTCCAAACGCCCATTCTGGGATGCACTTTCCGCCGCCGCCCTACCCCGCCAGATACGCTTCCAACGCCGGCAAAGTCGCCTCCGCATCGCGACGGCCGATCTGATAGATGCGCTCGAGTTCATCGGGCTCGCGGCACAGCGACGGCACCTTCACCGATTCGCTCGGCCGCACCACAAAGATCTCGCCAGCGGCTTCGCGACGCGCCAGGTCATCGAGCGTGTCATTGTAGACCTCATGCCGATGCTCAAGCGCCGCAACAAACTCCGGGTAGTGACGGAACACGCGACGCAGCATAGGCATCACGCTATTGGGCTGCTTTACAAAGCCCGCCGGCTGCGTGAGTACCACGATGTTTCGGTCATACCCCTGCGCAAACAGCCAAGCGCTGGGAATGGAATCGGCAACACCGCCATCCAAGTACTTGCGACCCTCGATGGCAACAGGACGCGTCGCCACGGGAATCGCCGACGACGCCCGGATCCACTCGATATCGCGCTCATCGCCATAGGGCAGGTCATGGTAGACGGCCTGCCCCGTCTTAAGATCGGTACATACGCACGTAAACCGCATGGGGCAGGCGCGATATGCCTCCAGATCGATGGGATCGCGCTCGATGGGCACCTCGTGATAGGCAAACTCGGCATTGAACATATCGCCGGTTCGTAGCCAGCTCGTCACGCTCGCATAGCGCTTGTCGGCACAATAGGCCTTGTTGTAGCGAATGGCGCGGCCAATCTGGCGCGATTTAAAGTTGTAGCCAAACGCCGCGCCCGCCGAGACTCCCACCATATGGTCGCAGGTCAAGCCGTGCTCCATCCATACGTCGAGCACGCCCGCCGTATACATACCGCGGTAGCCGCCTCCCTCGAGCGCGAGCCCCACCGTGCGCGTCGTATCTGGCTGCGTCATGCGATCATCTCCGTTCCCGTGTTTTAAAGCGGAACAAGTATACCCGCCAACATATATCGACTCAGTCGCATTTATATCGAGCATCGCATCGTCACGCTACCGATTGGCGAATAATAGCCGCCCGCGGCAGGGGCACCCATATACAATCCTCTATTGTTGTTTATACTACTCAATAGTTATCAGCAGCGAACACGGACCGACATATTAAACCAGCGACGCAGCAAGGCGGGGGCCTGGATACACGCAAAGCGTTGAGCAGCAACGCGTGTGTACAACGAGCTCGCCCGACGCAATACACCCCGACCTCAGGAAGCCGCTTACAGCATGGATATCGCCAGCAATTACACCGAGACGCTCGAAAAGACCATCCGTGACCTTCTCGAGCGTCAGGACGATCTGATCAGGACTGCCTTTACCGACGAGCTTACCGGTCTTGGCAACCGCGGCGGCTTTACCCGTTCCCTAGAGGAAATCTGGGAGCAGGAATTGCCCGTAACCATGGCGTTTATCGACATCGATAACCTTAAGCACTGCAATGACATCTTTGGACACGACGAGGGCAACCGCTATATCTTGCAGGTGAGCCTCTATCTCAAGCTGTATATGAAGGTGGACGAGGCGGCATTTCGCCTGGGAGGCGACGAGTTTGCCATCCTGTCCACAATCGCGACCGAGGATGACCTTGCCGAACGTCTGGAGCACTGTCGAGAGGTCCTGCTCAAAAATAACGATTCCGAGATGCCTCACTCGTTTAGCTACGGAGTGTCACACGCCGACCCCGCCCTGGGCGAAGCCTCCAATCGCATGACGCTCGATGCCGACCATCGCATGTACGACTACAAGCTGCGCCATGCCGTGCACCTTGATCGACGCAATATCACGCAAGTCCACGCCGACGATTTCGAAGTTAGCGATCGCATTTTCGACGCCCTTTCGATGCTCAACGAAGGCCGCTATTTCTTTATCGAGAACCTGGACAAACATCGCACCCTTTGGTCACAAGGCGCTATGCGCGATCTTGGCCTTCCTTCGGAGCATATAGACAACTGCCACGATTACTGGAAAACGCGCGTCCATCCCGATGACCTCGAGGCCTATAGCGACGATATCGACCAGATCTATAACAGCTCCAAGCACCGTCGCGTCATGCAATACCGCGTACGCAACGCCGCCGGCGACTACGTTCTCTGCCGTGCTCGCGGGTTTCGTATCGACGGCGACGGAAATGTCCCCTCGCTCTATGTTGGCGAGCTCGTCAACCACTCGCTTGCCGAGACCGTCGACGCCGCCACGGGCCTTGGAACGCAGCGCATGTTGCTCAACGCTATCGATGCCTGCCGTCGCGACTGTTGCGAGACGGGGCTTATAGCGGTGCGCGTTCGCGGCACGACAAAGCTCAACGAGCTTTACGGAGCCGAGGCTGTCGACAACATGCTCGCCGAATACGCAGGCCGCATGTTGTCGATCACCCGTGGCAGGAGTCGCGTCTACCGCTCACGAAGCGTCCAGTTTGTCGTGCTCAGCAACGATTTGGACCATAAGGCGTTCGAGGAACTGGTCCGTCATCTAAAAGAGGCCGTTTTCGCTCCCGTTCGAATCGCGGGCGATACCATTACTCCCGTCTGTCTAGTCGTTCCGGCCTTTTACGAGCGCCTAACCAATCAAGCGACCGCCGTTTTAGGCGAACTCGACCGTCGCCTTCGCACGGCCGGCGGACTTGTCCCCAACGACAGCCTCCCCATACCCGAGATAGAGCGCAAAAGCGCTATCGCCGAGCGCATCGATATGCTCACGGGCCTCTGTCGACCCAGCGAGTTTATGCGGCGCGCCAACGCATTTCTCCAGACAAGGCGCGACGGCGCTTGGTGTATCGCCACCGTCGACATGGGACACATGCGACTGTTCAACGAATGGCACGGACAGGCCGAGGGCGACCGCGTGCTCGCCGACGTGGGCACGGTCCTCAAGGACATCGAAAATGCCGACATGGGCGTCGCAGGATACTGGGGCCAAGACGACTTTTGCATACTCATTCCCTTTGAGCGCGACACCGTCCATCGAATCTATAGTCGCATTCGCGAGACCGTGGCCAAGCACGATGACGGCGTAGGCTTCTGGCCGTCCATGGGCGTTTGCCCTATCGACTCCAACGAGGAAATCACCATCGATGCACAGGCCAAGGCCATGTTTACCAATCGGCGCGCAAAAAACGACTTTAAGGAGCGCATTGCCATTTTCCGCCCCGAGGAGTATGAGCGCGAAATCTCGTTCCACCGCACGCTGACCGAATTCCAGTACGCGCTCTCAAACGGCCGCATCACCTACTACTTGCAGCCCCAGGTCGACATGGAAACCGGCGAGATTATTGGCGCCGAGGCGCTCACGCGCTGGATTGACAAGGATGGCTCCCTCATTTCACCCGTCACCTTTATCCCCGCTCTCGAGGAAAGTGGTTTTGTGGTGACGCTCGACAAATACGTTTGGCAGGGCGTTGCCTCGTGGCTGCGCGGGCGCATCGATCGAGGGCTTCGCGTGGTTCCGATCTCGCTCAACGTGTCGCGCGTGGATATCCTTGCCTGCGACGTTGCCGAACATATGGGAGCGCTCGCCGCGCAATACAACCTACCGCCCGAGCTCATGCGCATCGAGATCACCGAGACGGCTTATACGGGAGAGTCCGAAGCTGTGGATAAGCTGACAGCCGACCTGCACAACCGCGGCTTCTCGACCTACATGGACGATTTTGGCACCGGCCAGTCCACGCTCGCGATGCTCAAGAACGTCAACGTCGACGTCATCAAGCTCGACCGCACGTTTGTGCCCGTCGACGGCGATCAAGGCCGCAGTGTGCAAATCATTTCATCAATGCTCGAGATGGCGCAGTCGCTCCATCTGCCCGTTGTGGTCGAAGGCATCGAGACAAATGAGCAGGCAAACATGCTGCGCCACATGGGCGCCCGCTACGCTCAGGGCTTCCTCTACTACCGTCCCATGCAGGCGGAGGTTTTTGAGGCATTGCTCGATGGTGGCGACAGCAACTAATACGCTCGTGCGCAAACGCCACCGTCGAGGGAGCGTTTGTTCCCATGAGCTAACTAATACCCCAATCTAAACCGAATTGGGAGTAAGATACAAACCATTGTTCCATCCAAGGAGGTCATCCATCATGAACGAGTCGTATCGCCTGGGCGAGCAATCAATCATCGCTCATCTTCAGCGACTTGCGAACGGGGCCTCAACCACCGAGCTCGATGTTGCCGCGCTGCCCCCGGAGTTGCGTGCCATTGGTGAGCAACTGCAGAAAACGCTCGCCATCCTGCAACAAGAACGCGAGCTGCTTGAGCACGGCGCCTATATCGACTCGCTCACCAATCTTGGCAACCGTGGCGGGCTCGACCGCCATGTCGATCAGCTCTGGCGCAAAGGCACCCCCTTCACCTGTGCCTATATTGACATCGATCGCCTCAAGCATTGCAACGATAAGTTTGGCCACGCCGAGGGCAATCGCTACATTCTGAGCATCTGCCGCGCACTCACCGAGACCATGGAGCACGATGAGCTGCTGTTCCGTATCGGTGGAGACGAATTTGTACTTATATCCCCCACGACAGACGAAGCCGAGCTCGAGCAGCGCCTGGAGCGGACGCGTGCCAATCTTATCGAGGCAACATCGGACGGCAAGGCGCCCATGATCGCCAGCTTTAGTTTTGGCTGCTCGCGCGTCGACCCGCTTGCAGGCGATACGCGTCGCCAGATGACAAAGGACGCCGACCGCAAAATGTATCGCTACAAGCTCATGTACCGTGTGCAACAACCGGAAGAAGGCGATGCGCCGCAACGCCCGGTCACCGAACAACCCCCCCCCTGCAACGACCGAGTGTTCCAAGCGATCTCCATGAGCTCCGAGACACGCTATCCGTTCATCATTAACCTCGACACCGGCGAATCGCAATGGTCGGTTAATGCCGTGCGCGATTTTGACCTACCTTCCCAGCATCCCTACAACTCGCTCGATATATGGCTTGCCCGTGTTCACCCCGAGGACCGCGACAACGTACGTGCCGAGCTCGATATGGTGGTAAACGGCACGTGGCACTTCCACTGCATGCAGTATCGCGTCATGAATACCGCCGGAAAATACGCGCTTTGCGACTGCACGGGTTACCGCCTGGACGGCACCGATACCGAGCCCAACATGTATGTGGGCATTGTCACCAACCGAAGCTTGGCAGATACGACCGATTCCGTGACCGGTCTGGGCGATATCCACGCCCTGGTCAACGCCATTGGCGAGATGCGTCGCGTGGCACGAAACGCGGGCTTGATCGCCATTAAAATCGACGAAATCGCACAGGTCAATGCCCGCTTTGGCTTTGATGCAGGCGACCGCGTTTTGGCAGAAAGCGCCGCCTGCCTCATGGATTGCTCGCGCGGCAAGGGTCGTCTGTTCCGCTCGACCGGACCGATGTTCGTGGCGCTCTTTGACGAGCTTGATCCCGAAGAGACCGACGCGGTTGCAGACGAAATCGAACGGTTCTTGGGATCGCCCGTGCTCCTCGGCTCATTTGAATATCAGCCGCCCCTTCGCGTGGCGACGCTTCATCTGGACGCCGTCGACCGACAGCCCGTTTCCATTTTGAACGAACTTAATGCGCTGATTAAAGAGGCGCCGCAGGTACCGGGCACCAAGCTGGACTAGCGTTATGGGGCGCATGATGGTTAATTTCCGATCTCAACCGAACACATTGGGCAAATAGGTCGTACCCGCAGTTAGCCGAACGTCCCCGCAGTCCCTCCCGGGGCCCGGGGGCACCGTTTCGATACTCTTGGTTTACTTTGCCTGATGCAAATAAGTGCTCAACAAGATAGAACCTATCCCCCGCCACGGATATGCCCTCGAGCAAATCTGTTAAGCCAAGCCTATCAAATTCTATTGACAATTGGCTGCATTGGTCCATTTTGTCGTCCAGCCACTTCCGCTGGCTATCGCCTCATAAACACAAACCTAACGAGCCGCACGAACGACAAAGAAGCCAAGCTGAACAGAAGTAGAACCAAAACTTCAAAAACGCTGGTATTCCAATCACGTACCCAGCCCTCTACCGCCCACAAGAAAAACAGCAGCCCCATCCATAACGTCACAGAAGAAATCAGCTTTGCGTAAGGGCGTATATCAATCTCGCTCTCCCTTTTTGTGACATCATATCCAGCAATTGAGCAGAGCCATCTTCCTCTTCGGTATTGGATTGAAAGGACAATCAAGGCAATCGAAGTCATCAAGCAAACAGCATCCTCTGTTTCCATAGAGTTTCCTTTGCTTTCCATCCTAGTTACGCATTCACAATCGAATCAAACCAAGTATGAATTACTCGATAGCAACCGCCTTAGTATAAACCATAGCCGCACAGCAGCCCGCCTTCTAAGACCTCAGAGTTCGCCATCGAATGCGACCTGCCCAGACCCCTTACAATCTGCTCGCACGAGGCCCCGCACTCCAACATCCTCTGGACCGTATCCCGCTCGTACCTGGTGAGCGTGCCTGCCGTGGGCCCTCGGGGCTGGAATCGTGCCCCACGCCATCTGCCCGCTCGTGCGATAATCCTCCGCAGAAGTCACCGACAGCAGAGGGAGTTAGTGATGAAGGTTCTTTTGGTCAATGGCAGCCCCAAGGCAAACGGCAACACCGCCCGCGCACTCGCCGAGGTCGCCGAGCAGCTCAACGCCGAGGGTATCGATACCGAGATGTTTCAGCTGGGCGCCAAGCCCATTCGCGACTGCATCGGTTGCGGCCAGTGCGGCAAGCTCGATTGCCGTTGCACCTTTGACGACGATATGGTCAACGAGCTGATTGCCGCTGCCGAGCAGGCAGACGGCTTTGTCTTTGGTTCGCCCGTCTACTACGCGCATCCCAGCGGACGCATCCTCTCTGCCCTCGACCGTGCATTCTATGCTGGCAGCAAGGCCTTTGCGCACAAGCCGGGCGCCGCTGTCGCCGTTGCCCGTCGCGGCGGCACGTCGACCACCTTCGACGTGCTCAACAAGTACTTCACCATCAACCAGATGCCCGTGGTAGCATCCACCTACTGGAACAACGTCTTCGGTGCCATGCCGGGCGAGGCCGCCCAAGACGCCGAAGGCCTTGCCACCATGCGAAACATCGGCAAAAACATGGCCTGGCTACTGCGTTGCATCGAGGCGGGAAAGGCCGCCGGCATCGAAGCTCCCCAGGCCGATCGCGCTAGGACCAACTTCATCAGGTAGAACGGCGGAACCAAACAATGAACGTGCAGATCTTCGGTACCAAAAAGTCCTTCGATACCAAGAAGGCCCAGCGTTATTTTAAGGAGCGCCGCATTAAGGTGCAGTTTATCGACCTTAAGGAAAAGGAGATGAGCAAGGGCGAGCTCACGAGCGTGATGCAGGCGGTTGGCGGCATCGACAAGCTGCTCAACCCCAAAGCCAAGGACGAGGAGACGCTCGCACTCATCCAGCACCTCACCCCCAGCCAGCGTTTTGATAAGCTGCTCGAGAATCAGCAGGTTCTGGCCGAGCCCATCGTGCGCAACGGCAAGAAGGCCACCGTCGGCTATTGTCCCGACGTATGGGGAGCCTGGGAGTAGCCTGTGTTATTTGTCGGCGCGTGGGTATAAGAGCAGGCGTTTGGCATAAGATTCAACTGTAAGCCATGTCTAACAAAGGAGGGCACATGCCCAACAAACCCGTGAAGATTATCATGCTTACCGGATACCTCGGTGCCGGCAAGACCACGTTGCTCAACCACATCCTCGCAAACGACGGCGGCATCCGCGCCGCCGTGATCGTCAACGATATCGGCGAGATCAACGTCGACGCCAGCCTCATCGCTGACGGCGGCCTTTCCGAGACCGACGACCTTATCCCGCTCACCAACGGCTGCATCTGCTGCACGCTTTCGGACGACCTGGCCAACCAGCTGCAGGACATCGCCGATTCGGGCAAGTTCGACTACATCATCATCGAGGCCTCGGGTATTTGCGAGCCCATCCCCATCGCCTACACCATCTCGAGCTTCTGCGACGAGGCCAAGGTGGGCGGCGAGCCCAAGCTCGCGCTCGACAACATCGTGGCCGTGGTCGACTGCGCCCGCATGTACGACGAGTTCAACGGCGGTCGCGACCTCCTGGCCGAGGATATCGACGAGGACGACATCGAGAGCCTGCTTATTCAGCAAATCGAGTTTTGCTCCACGCTGATCCTCAACAAGACCGATACCGTCACGCCTGAGCAGATTGCCGAGCTCAAGGCCATCGTGCGCAGCCTGCAGAAGGACGCCGTGATTGTCGAGGCCCAAAACGGCGAGGTCCCCATGGAGGAGCTGCTCGACACCGACCGCTTCGACTTTATGCGCGCCTACAACTCCGCCGCCTGGATCGAGGCCATGGAGCATCCCGAGGAGCACGACGACCCCGAGGTGCTCGAGTACGACATCGAGACCTTTGTGTACTCCCGCCGCAAGCCGTTTGACCTGCAGAAGTTCACCAATTTTGTTGAGCAGGAGTGGCCCGACGAGGTCATTCGCGTCAAGGGCCCGCTGTGGCAGACCGGCGATCCGGACATGTGCTACATGTTCGAGCAGGCCGGCCACCAGATGCGCCTAATGGAGAACGGCCTGTTTGTCGATTCTGCGCCCGAGGGCGAGAAGCAGAAGATTATCGACGAGAACCCCGAGATCATGCAGATTTGGGACGACGAGACGGGCGACCGCATGACGAGCCTGTGCATCATCGGCCGTCACATGGACAAGGATGCGCTCATCGCTGCCCTCGATGCCTGCCTGACCGACTGGCACCGCGCCTAGGCTATCGAAGCGGGCGTTTTCCGCCCACGTAACCGCCAAACCACCACGAAGGTGCCCTTCGTGGTGGTTTTTCGTTCTGAGCCAAGGAGATTCATGTTCAACATTGTGCTGTATGCGCCCGAGATTCCGGCCAATACGGGCAATATCGGCCGCACTTGCGTGGTTACCGGTACCCGCCTGCATCTGGTGGAGCCGCTGGGGTTTTCGCTCGACGACAAGACAGTGCGTCGCGCCGGCCTGGGCTACTGGCAAAACTTGGACGTGACGACCTATGCCGGCTGGGAGGATTTCCTTGCGCGCAACGGCCTCTCCCCCGCCGACGAGCGCCTGCATCTGCTGACCAAAAAGGCACGCCGCACCTATGCGCAAAGCACCTACCGCGACGGCGACTACTTGGTCTTTGGCAGCGAGAGCTCAGGCATCCCCGAGCCACTGCTTGCCGCGGAGTCCGAGCGCTGCGAGCGCATCCCCATGTTGCGCGATTGCGACTCGCTCGAAAACGCCGACGCCTGGGAGGCCCACGAGGAGTCGCTCGGGCATACCGAGGACAGACACGAAGCCATCCTTCGACAGGATATCTGCGGCAACTTCGTCAATCCGGACGACTACCGCATCAGCGCACTCAACCTCTCCAACAGCGCCGCCATCGTCCTCTACGAGGCCCTGCGCCAGTCAAACTTCCCAGGAATGTGACAAAGGGACAGTCCCTTTTTCATATTCGCTTATAGATAGCGGCCGGTAATGCTCTTGGAGCAGGTCGCGATGTCTGCCGGCGTGCCGGCGCAGACGATTTGCCCGCCGGCGTCGCCACCGCCCGGGCCCATGTCGATCACATAATCGGCGTTACGGATAAGGTCGAGATCGTGTTCGATCACGATAACCGTGGCGCCCTTGGCAACAAGGCCGTCGAACACACTCAGCAACACCTGAACATCGAGCGGATGTAGGCCGATCGTAGGCTCGTCGAACACGAATACGGCATCGTCCTGCACGCGTCCCATCTCGCTCGCAAGCTTAAGACGCTGCGCCTCGCCGCCCGAAAGCGCCGGCGTGGGCTCACCGAGCGTGAGATAGCCCAAGCCCAGGTCGCGCAAGGTCTGCAAGCGCGTCTGAACTTTCTTGAGCCCCAGCGTGGCGTCGAGAGCCTCGTCCACACTCATGTCCATGAGCTGCGGCAACGTAAGCAGGCTCCCGTCCTTGCCCTCGCGATGGATATGCGAAGCCGCGTCTGCATAACGTGAGCCGCGACATGCCGGGCAGACGATCTCGACGTCGGGCAAAAACTGCACGTCGAGCGATATCGAACCCGTGCCATCGCACGTAGGGCAGCGCAAAGTGCCAGTGTTGTAGCTAAAGGCACCCGCCTTGTAGCCGGCTGCCTTGGCCTCGGGCGTACGGGCGAAGGCGCGACGCAGCTCATCATGAATGTCGGCATAAGTTGCCACCGTCGAGCGCACGTTGGCGCCGATAGGCGTAGCGTCAATCAGGTTGGCACGTGCAATGCCCTCGGCATCGATCCAGCGCACGTGGCGTGGCAAGCGCTCGCCAGCTGCCTGCGCCTTAAGCGCCGGGATGAGCGTCTCGAGTACCAACGTCGTCTTGCCCGAACCCGAAACGCCCGTCACCGCGACAAGGCGACCGCGCGGGATATCGACTTCGAGCGGCTTGACGGTATGGATGGTATCGGTCGCCATGCGGATGTGGCCCTGGTCGAACATTTCGTCGTCAGTCACCTGCGGACGCAAACGCTTGGAGTCCGATCTCAAAAACGGCGCGATGCGGCTGGCCTGCGATTGTTCGATCTCGTCTACCGTGCCCGCGGCAATCACATTACCGCCGCCTGCTCCGGCAACGGGACCCATCTCAACCAGATAGTCGGCTTCCGCCAGCACGCGTGTATCGTGGTCAACGACAACCACGGTGTTGCCGTCATCCACCAGATCGCGCATCACGCCTACCAGGCCGTCGACATTGGCAGGATGCAAGCCAATCGAGGGCTCGTCCAACACATAGAGCACACCCGTCGATCGGTTGCGCACCACGCGGGCGAGTTGCACGCGCTGACGCTCACCCGTGGAGAGCGTGGCACCTGCGCGATCGAGTGAAAGGTAATCGAGACCCAGGTCGACCAGACGACGGGCCGCTCCCAAAAACGAATCGCAGATATCCGTCGCCATGGGCTGCATCTCGACCGGCAAGGATGCGGGCACCCCGCGCACCCACTCAATCGCCTCGCCCAGCGTCATGGCCGCCGCCTGCGCCAGATTGATACCGCGCACCTGGGGCTGGCGCGCAGCCTCGGAGAGGCGCGTGCCGCCGCAATCACGGCACGGGCCCTCGCGCAAAAAGCGTGCCACGCGTTTGAGGCCCTTATCGTCCTTAACCTTGGCGAGCGCGTTCTCGACCGTATAGACGGCGTTGTAATAGGTGAAGTCGAGCGGCGTGGCGCCCTCGCCGTTTTTGGGAACGTAGAGAATGTGCTTTTTAACCGCCGGACCATGGAACACGATGTCGCGCTCTTGAGGCGTGAGCTGGTTAAACGGCACGTCGGTGCGCACGCCCATCTCGCCGGCCACCTGCTTCATCAGGTCCCACATGAGCGTGCCCCAGGGAAGCACTGCGCCTTCATTGATAGTCTTTGACTCGTCGGGCACCAGGCTCGCCTCGTCCACCTCGCGCATGACACCGGTGCCGCCGCAGGTAGGGCACGCACCGCCGCTATTGAAAGCCAAATCCTCGGCACTCGGCGCGTAGAACTCGCGGCCGCATGCGGGGCACGTGAGCGACAGGCCCGCAGCCACGTTAAGGCTCGGCTCCACGCGCGCCCCGCAATGCGGGCACACGTGATGGGCGCAACGGCTAAAGAGCAGGCGCAGACTATTGTTGAGCTCGGTCATGGTACCAAAGGTGGAACGCACGCCCGGCACGCTAGGGCGCTGATGCAATGCGAGCGCCGCCGGTACGTGCAGCACCTCGTCCACCTGGGCGTGCTCGGCCTGCGTCAGACGACGGCGGGTATAGGTGCTGAGCGCCTCCAGGTAACGGCGCGAGCCCTCGGCATAAAGAACTCCCAGCGCCAGCGAGCTCTTGCCCGAACCCGATACGCCGGCAATGCCCACGAGCCTCCCCAGCGGAATATCGATATCGATGTCCTTGAGATTGTGGACACGTGCACCGCGCACCTCGATAGCCTGTGGGCTCATCTTCTGTTCCGTCACCTTTATCACCCTACTCATGCCATAAAACGCGGTCGCGGATATACTTGCCCAGCATAGGCACGCTAAACCGGACGAGACCGTATCCGGCGGCCTCGATGACGCGCTCGCGAATTAAGCTTGCGCGATATTTACTCGCCCAGCTCTGGGTGCGATCGCAGCGCTCAATGATATCCGCCATGCGCGTCAGCTTGCCCTCGTCAACCGCCATAGCCTCGATAAAGAGGCGCTGTGGGGTGCGCAGCCCGTAATACAGAGGCGCGTCAACCGCTTCGTAGAACTCAGAGACGGCATCCGCATGACCAACCTCGACATCGCACCCTTCAATGACCTGCGAGCCACGCCGGACAGCAGACCGCCACATGTAATATCCCACCAGCTGAACCATATAGGGATGTCCCATGCTCTTGTGCGCCGCAAGATCCGCCGTCCCCGCATCAATGCAAAGACCAGCACATTCGACCGTCTGGATATATGAATCGCGCACCTGGGGCAAAGAAATCGCCCCCAACGTACGCTGCTGGGCGCGCCGCAAAAACGTCACGCTCGGCTCTTCGAGCAGATCGTCAACCATGCTGGGCAAGCCGGCAAAGACCAACGCAAGACCTCGCTGGTCGCTATCGGGCAAGCCCGTGGCATCCTGATCTCCGAGCACCTGCTGATAGAGAACGGCGAGAGCCGCCAGTTCCTCGATAGACGCAGATTGAGCCTCGTCAATCGCAAACAGAATACCCTTGCTTGGGCCGAGTTTCTTGAAGCGCTCGTTGACCAGCCCTCGCAACGTTTCGCCCTTTGCCCGCGCCGCCTCGACCGACATCCGGCCAAACGACGGACCAAACTCCATTGATGTCACAACGGGTTTATTCGAGCGAAGCGCGTCGGCCAAGCGGTCGCACAAACCAAGCGAAGCGGAATCGGAGACAACCGCCCATCCGCGCTCGCTGGCTAGACGTTGCAGCTCCCGCAGGAGAACCGTTTTGCCACAGCCGCGGTTTCCCGTAATGAGCATGAGCCTGCCCGGCGCTCCGGCGCCGTTGTCGAGCCCTTCCTCAAAATCTTCGATGACCGACTCGCGACCGATGAGTATCGGAGGCCGCTTACCAGCTGTGGGCTTAAAGGGATTTGGATTCATATCGGCCTCCTCGGATTGGCAAACGCTGCCTATAGTTATACCAACTTATACCGAGTTATACCAACAGCAGGTGACAAAGAGGCCGCCCTTCTATCACCAGTGGCCGAAAAACTCGGCGTCTGCTGCTCGCCAGGGGCGGAAGGTGGCGGGATCGACCTTTACGTGCGCCGCGGCGGGCACGTCGTACCATTTGACCGTGTAGCCGGCGCCGTGAGAGCAAAAGACCGAGTCGGGCGTGTTGGGCAGATCGGCCTCGGGTTCATAGGCCGCCGTCTCGATTACGCGCCCGGCATCATGGCAAGCCGCATAACCGGCGAACTCCAGGTACAGATGACCGCGCCCGCTCGTGTAGGCAGCCACCTCCAGCGCGTAATCCTGCACCTCGGATGCCGGCACGCGACCCACAAGCTTCGCTCGGTCTCCCGCCATCGTCGGCGGCTCGTACTCGGCACCCATGCGTGTGGCATCTGACAACGCCCGGCCCACGCACTCCCCCGGCACCTCGAGCTCAAAGTGGTACCACGGCTCCAGCAACACGTCTGCGCCGACCTCGCGCGCCTGCATCAAACCCTGGCGAATCGCGCGATACGTGGCCTGGCGAAAATCGCCGCCCTCGGTGTGTTTGGCATGCGCGCGGCCGCCCGTGAGCGTAATGCGCACATCGGTGATGGGCGAGCCCGTCAGCACGCCCAGGTGGTCGCGCTCCATAGCGTTGGTGAGTGCCAAACGCTGCCAGTTAAGATCGAGCTCGTCGGTCGAGGTCACGGTGCCAAACTGCACACCCGAACCCGCCGGCAACGGCTCCAGGCGCAGATGCACCTCGGCATAGTGGCGCAGCGGCTCAAAGTGGCCCACGCCCTCGACCGGCCGCGAAATAGTCTCCTTATAGAGAATGCCGCCGGGCTCAAACGCAACCGAAAGGCCAAAGCGATCGGCCAACACCCGCTGCACGACCTCGAGTTGCACGGCGCCCATCAACTGCAAATGGATCTGCTCAAGATGCGTATTCCAGCTTACGCCGAGCATGGGATCTTCGTCCGCCAACTCACTCAGCGCTTTAAACACCGCATGAACGTCGTGTTCGCCCGGCAGCACCGTATAGGTGAGGACCGGAGCGATGACGGGCGCATCGCCCGCGGGCTCCGCGCCCAGGGCGTCCCCTGGGCGAACGTGCGCAAGACCCGTCACGGCGCAAATACCGCCAGCAGCAACTTCTTGGGCAAGCTCATACTTCTCGCCGTTATAGATGCGTACCTGATCGACCTTCTGTTCCCACGCCTCGGCACTGGAACGCCCGCTGATCATCTGTTTTGCGCGCAGCGTGCCGCCGGTCACTTTAACCCAAGCCAAGCGCTCGCCACGATCCCCGCGGCTGACACGATAGACGCGCGCGGCAAACTCCGGGAGCCACGCCTGCTCACGCATCAGCGCGCATATACCATCCAGTAGCTCGTCAACGCCTTGGTCCTTGAGCGCCGAGCCGGCAAAGCAGGGAAAGAGCTTGCGCTCGGCAACCATGCGCGACAGCGTTGCGACAGAAAGCTCACCCGCTTCAAGAAACTCCTCGAGCGCCGCTTCGTCCAACGCAGCAGCGTCCTCCTGAACGGCGGCGCCCGCCAGCAGCTCGTTGGCATCCAGGCAGCCCTCGGAAAGACGCTGCCCGAGTTGTGCCAGCAAAACATCGCGGCTGGGATTCTCCAAATCGATCTTGTTGATGAAGATGAACGTCGGGATGTCATAGCGTGCAAGCAGGCGCCACAGGGTTTCGGTGTGCCCCTGCACGCCATCGTTGGCGCCCACCACCAGAATCGCGTAGTCCAGGGCACGCAGTGTGCGCTCCGCCTCGGCAGAAAAATCGACATGGCCGGGAGCATCCACGAGCATGACGTGGGTATCGCCGTGGTCGAGCACGGCCTGCGACGAGAAAATCGTGATACCGCGCTCGCGCTCGATCGTGTTAGTGTCCAGATGCGAATCGCCATCGTCCACGCGGCCACGCTTGCGAATGCGGCCCGCGTTGAACAGCATGGCCTCGGCCAACGTGGTCTTGCCGGCATCGACATGCGCCAAGATTCCAACGACCGCTTGCTTCGACATGGCTCTCCTCTTATTGCAAGCCCATCGCACGCGGCAACGGGCGTTCACGCTCCACACTGGATGATACAATTTACGGGCCGGTGGGCGAAGCGGGCCCTATCCCCCGACCGAGCTCATCGCCCCGCGTTGCCGCGCGGCGATTTTCGTAGGTTCGCGCCTTGCGAAAGCCGGCACCTCCCCTTTTTGTCTGCCCGGGTTCATCTGGGGCGGTAACAATGCGAGTCCCACAACGACGCGTTTTACCAAAAATGGCCCCACTCGGGGCCATTTTTTATTTGAGCTGGGTGATGATACGTGCCTTGGCTCCTACGCCTCGCGCAGCCAATCAAACGCGACACGCGCCGTGCCGTCGGACACATAGACGATACCGACACGCTCGAACCCCGCCTTGGCGATGGCGCCCTGCATGGGCAAGTTGTCCTCGTGCGTGTCAATACGCAGATGGTCGGCGCATTCCTTGGCAAAGGCAAACATCGCCGCCGCGATACCGTGCACGGTGCCGTCGGATGCCACGCGATGCAGCACGGCATACGGAGTGTCGCTGCGCCATTGACCGTCCTCAATCACGTCATAGCACTCGTCCGGACCCGGTAAAAAGGCAAACGTCGCCACCACGCGGCCGTCGACTTCGCACACGTAACTGCCACCAGCGGCAATATCGGCAGCCAGCTGCTCGGCCGAAGGCGTGCCCTCGGGCCACTGCGTGGCGTTGCCATGCGCGCGCATAAAGGCGCGGGCCGCGTCATAGATAGCCATGACGGCGGGAATGTCGGTATCGAGGGTTTTTCTGATCATCACGCGGCGACCTCACGTTTATTGGTATCACTTTGATTGAGCAATGATACCAACGTTTGGAAAGGGCAAGGAGCGGATGGGAAGCAAAAAGCGAGCCGCCTGGTCAAAGGCCAAAAGCGAGTTTTTGGGCGCTGCCACCGGCGGCGATATGAGCGACCTGTTTGCGCGCGAGGACGAGCGCCGCGATGCCCTGGACGCCGAGCGCGATGAGGCTTGGCGCTACAAGTCGTGCGAGCGCAAAAACCGCTACGACACACGCGCCGAGGCCGAGGCCGTTATGGCCGACTGCGAAAACCGTGGACGACGTGGCTTGGCCTGCTACAAATGTGAATACTGCGGCGGGTGGCACCTGACGTCGCACCCTTGGAAATAGGCGCCGCATCGGCGCGACACTCACGCAGCGGCGCGGCACCGACACATCGCCGGCCATCGCACGCAAACTACGGGCGCGGCGGCACCAAAACATCGTAGCGGACGGCCTTGCCCGCAAGCTGATAGCTCGGCTTAACGCCGGCAAGCAGCGGCCCCTTCACCGGCCGCTTGATAACGACCTTGCGCGGGTGCGGTGCAAGCGCAGCTTCGACCAGCGTCTCCTCATCGGCGCACGGCTGCTCCAAATGGTGCAAGAGCTGGAACTTCTTTTTAACCGCCGCGCTCTTGGTGCGCTCGGGAAACATGGGGTCCAGATACACCACGTCGGGAGCCGCGAGCTCACCGCGCTCGACCAGCTCAGCCGTATGGCGAAGGCCGGCAATGCTGTCCTCGCCCGCATGCAAACGCATACGCGCCACGGCAGTCGCAAGCGCCGGATCATCCGCCGCGCGGTCCAAGGCATCCTTGAGGAGCGCCGCGATCACGCAGTCCTGTTCATACAGATCGACGGTAAAGCCCGCTGCCGCCAGCAGCAGCGAATCCTCGCCAAAGCCTGCCGTGGCGTCAATCGCCCATGGCTGCTCGATGCCTTTTGTGCGCGCAGCCTTAACCAGCAGCTCTTGCTGCAGGCGGCCCTGCCTGAGCCGTGGAAGCATGCGGACAAAATCGGCGCGCAGCTCCATCGCACCGTCGGTGAGCGTGAGGCCCTCGGGCTTCCCGATCAGCTCAAGCCCCGCGGCCCGAGCAACAGAAAAGGGATCGACGACGCCCATGGGCACTCCTTAGCAAGCAAAGCGGATACGTGAGCGCCGCATGTGTCGGCACCCAATCGTCCGCTATTGTCCCACATGCGACATGGCCCACAACATCCCAATGCAAAGCACCGCCATCAATCCCGTGCACACGGCAGCGATCACGGAATCGCTCATGCGCCTTCCCAACGACCGCGGCTCGCGCGCCTGCCCTGTTCCGTACATCATGGCTCCTCCTTAGACCAACTCCTTGCTATGGCCTCATCATCGCAGCGCCGCACTTGAACTGCCATCGATTTGGCTTACGTCCGGCTTTCCTTTTTGAAAGGTTGGACCGTGCAGGTAAGAAACGCTTTCAAACGCATGCATCGCCCCGTTGAACTACAATGTGCTTCACGATATGTGCCGCAACCTGGGTGCGACAGATTCTCCGCGCCCGCATCGAAAGGACCAGCTATGAGCGCCGCTCGCAAGACACTCAAAATCCTTGCCCTGATTTATTTTGTGCTGGGCATCGCCAGTCTCATCATTGGAATCGCCGGCATCGCGACCGGCAAGCTCGAGTCCACCTACGGATCGAATGCCATGCTCGCCGCGGCCGTACTTGTCATCAAGGGTCTTGTCGATCTTGCCGCAGGTGTTGCGGGCATCAAGGGCGCCAACAAGCCTTCGCAGGTGGATGGTGCGTTTAAGCTCGGCATCGTCGCCGCAATCGCCACGATTGCGCAGGCCGTGCTCACGCTTCCCGCGTTTGGCGGCGACGCCATCAACTTTGGCGCCTTTGTCATCGTGGTGTACGACCTGTTCTTTATTCAGCAGGCACACGACATTAAGGCCGAGAACAAGGACCGCCTGTAGACTCCCTCCTTCCACTGCCCCCTACATCCAAGCAACCAACAAGGACCGATCGCGCAGCAACGCGGTCGGCCCTTTACGTTTGCCCAGATAAACCCTGCCAAAATAAACCTGTCCCTTTTTGGCAGGTTGTTAGCTGTGGCGGTACTCGGCGATGATGAAGTCGATGTCGGTTTGAAGGGTGTCCAGGTTTGCCAGGCGCTCTTTGTCGGCAGGGCGCGTGCGGTAGTAGTAGGGCGTCATCTGGAACACCGCCTCGATGTCAGCCTGGGTCTGGAGCGTAATGTTCGCAGACACCCGCTGCGTTCCGACCAACTCGAGCTCGGTCGTCTGCGGCAGCTTCTCGTCATTGAGATATGGCGTGTCGTAGAGCACCTCCTTGAGCCCAAACAGATGACGGGCACCCGGCACCACGGTGTAGAGCGAGCCCTCGGGTGCCAGCACGCGGGCAAACTCGCGCTCGTTAAAGGGGGCAAAGAGCTCGGTCACCATATCGAAGGCGCCATCGGCCACAGGGATATCCTTCATGTTGGCCACGAAGTAGGTCGCATCGCCGCGCTTGGCGGCCAGGCGCACCATCTCTTTACCCAGGTCAAAGCCATAAGCATCCACGCCCGGCACCGCACCCATGGCGCTGGTGTAGTAGCCCTCGCCGCAGCAAATATCGAGCAAGGTCATGGGGCCGTTCGCAGACGCAGCGCGCCCGAACACCCGCTCGCGCACCAGCTCGACCATCGCATCGCGCAACGGCGCATAGTATCCACGGTTCAGAAAGTCACGACGGCTGCGCGCCTGCGACTTGGGATCACCCATGGAGTCACCGCTCTTGGACGAGCGCAGCAGATATAGATAGCCCTCGCGCGCACGGTCAAACCGGTGCCCGCCCGCGCATGCAGCACCGCGCTCATCGTCCACCAACGGTTCATGGCAAACGGGACACAACAACATGGCAACTCCTTAGCGCGGACTACACAACGCCCACCATTGTCGCACGCCTTCCCCACCTAGTCATTGGGGACGTTCTTAAACGACTAGTCATTCAAGAACGTCCCCAATGACTAGTCGATTAGGAGTATCATCATCTGCGCAAATAAGCACGAAAGAGCATATTAGAGATTGAGAGCGTATGGCTGATACCGCGTCCAAGCACATTGACATGACCACCGGCTCACTGTGGCGCAATATTCCCCTGTTCGCCTTCCCCGTGGCCGCCACGAGCATCTTGGAGCAGCTATCGAACCTCATCGCCACGGTCATCATCGGTAACTTCTCAGGCGACCAGGGAACCCTCGCCATGGCGGCGGTCGGCTCCAATGTTCCGCTTACCAGTCTTATGCTCAACCTGTTTATCGGCATGTCGCTTGGCTCCAACGTGGTCATTGCCAACGCTATCGGCCGCAACGATCAGAACATGGTCAAACGCGCCGTCCATACCTCGATTTTAATGGCGCTCGTGGGCTTTGTCGTCATCGCCCTGGGCGAGATCTGTGCCGAGCCCATGCTCGCCGCGCTCAACGTTCCCGCCGAGACCATGCCACTCGCCTCACTCTACCTACGCGTCTTTTTGCTCAGCATGCCCTCGATCTTGCTCTACAACTTTGAGGCCGCAATCTTCCGCTCCGTCGGCATCACCCGCATGCCGCTGCAGGCGCTTGCCGTGTCCACCGTCCTCAACATTGGCCTGGACCTCATCTTTGTCCCCGTGCTCCACTGGGGCGTCGCGGGTGTCGCTATCGCCACCGCCATCGCCTATACCGTCAGCGCAGTCACGCTCTTTATCCGTCTGCTCAAGACCGATTCCGTCGTCCGCGTCACCCTGCGCGATCTGGCTATCGACCCCGTCGCCCTCAAGCGCATCGTCAAGATCGGCCTGCCCGCCGGCATCCAAAGCGCCGTCTTTGCCGTCGCCAACATCATCATCCAGTCCGCCATCAACAGCCTGGGCACCGAGGTCATGGCGGCATCCAGCGCTGCCATGAGCCTGGAGTACGTGTGCTACAACCTGCTCAACAGCTTTAGCCAGGCCTGCACCACCTTTGTGGGGCAAAACCACGGCGCTCGCCAGATCGACCGCTGCACCAAGACGCTCAAGGTCTGCCTGGTCGAAGGCGGTATCGTCGCACTCACCACCATCGTCATCATCGTCGGTCTGGGGCGCGAGATCCTGGCGCTGTTCAACAGCGACCCCAACATCGTCTCGATCGGCTATATCCGTGTGTGCTCGATCTTCCCGGCATACGCCTTTAGCATGTTCTACGAGAATATGTCCGGCTACCTGCGCGGCTTTGGCATCTCGCTCATGCCCGCCCTCATCACCATGATCTGTGTCTGCGGCATCCGCTTCTACTGGGTATTCTGCGTGTTCCCGCACTTCCGCACCTTTGCGAACATCATGATGGTCTACCCCATCAGCCTGGGCACCACGGCGTTCTTTATGGTCGTGGCGGTATTGCTCTGCCATCCGGCACACACCTACCGTCTGACGCAAGCCAAAGCGACAGCCCGCTAATCACCACACTCAACGCCACGCCAGTCATTAATTGACAATATGCGAGCTCATATAGTCGATAAAGTGCCTCGTGGCGACAGGCATGGTGTCCCAGCTGCGCCAGGCTGCAACCACGTCACGCGAAGGAGCATGCACGATGGGTCGTACGCGAATATCGGCCCGCATGCCCTCGACGGTACGGCGATACAGCATACTCACGCCTAGGCCCTCCTCCACCATCGCCATGATGGTGTAGTCGTCGGTCACCTCGCTCGTCACGTGCGGTGACAGCCCATGCGCCGCAAATGCATCGAGCACCAGGCTCTGTTCGCCCTCATCCAGCAGCACAAACGGCTCGGACGCTAGGTCGGCGAGTGTCACCTTTTCCTTTGCCGCCAGCGGATGCGCGGCCGGCAACAATGCTACCAACTCGTCATGATAGACCACGCGCTTCTCGAGCCCCGCGGTAAATCCGCGTGCCGTAAAGCAAAAGTCAACCACGCCATCGTGCACCCACTGGGCGTTGCGCGTGTAATCGCCCTGCTTGAGCGTAAAGTGAACGCCCGGGTGCAGGGCCCCAAAGTCGCGGATCACGCGCGGCAGCACGGTACGACTCACGTTGGTAAACGTCGCAATGCGAATGTCAGTCGACGAAAGCCCCAGCAACTCCTGACGCTTGCCCTCAAGCTCGGCCTCGGCAGTTACAATCTGGCGCAGATACGGCAGATACTGTTTGCCGTCGCGCGTAAGCGATACGCCCTGCTTACCGCGCTCGATAATCGTGGTGCCCAGCTCGCGCTCGAGCGCCTTGACGGCCTGGCTCACCGCGCTTTGTGTATAGCCCAGCTCATCGGCTGCACCCTTAAGACTGCCGCGATCGACCACCATACAAACAATCTGATACCGCGATGCCATCGTGCCTCCACATCAATGCAGCCGTAAAACGTTTTGCCAGCGCTTTTTCTAGCAACATTAGTATTTCTTAATCATACTGAAGATACATTCGCTTTACTACATCCACATCTGGGAGCAGAATCCTTTTTGCGAAACCGTTCTGTAACAAAAGGAGTCCCATGGATCGCAAAAAAGCAATCGCGCTCTCATTTTCCGTTCCCGTCGCATGGGGCTTTTCGTACCCCCTCATGAAGATCGGCATGGATAGCATGAACGCCACGAGCATCGTTGCGCTGCGCTGCATCATCGCCTTTGTGGCCTGTCTGCTGCTCTTCCACAAGCACGCGCTGCGTATCAACCGTGACGTGATGGTTCGCTCCGCCATCATCGGCGCCATCATGGCAACCGAGCTCACCTGTATGTGCCTGGGTTCCAGCCTCACCTCCGCCTCAACCGCCGGCTTTTTGCAGAGCCTGACGGTCGTAATCGTGCCGTTTGCCAACGCCGCCCTGCTGCGCCGCGCCCCCGAGCGCAAAGTTCTCGTCGGCACCGCCATCGTCACCTGTGGCATGCTGCTGCTCTCGGGCGCCGACTTCACCAGCCTGAACCCGGGCGCGCTCATCATGTTGCTCTCGGCCTTTGTCTATGCCGGCCACATCATTGTGGCGAAGCGCTTTGTCGAAGATGTCGACCCGCTGGCTCTGGGCGTTTGGCAGCTGGGCTTTGGCGGCCTGTTCTCGGGCATCGCCGCATTCGTCTTTGGCGGTTTCACGCTTCCCGGCACGCCGGGCGAGGTCGTAGTCGTCGTTGCCCTCGCACTCATCTGCTCTGCCTATGGCTTTATCACCCAGACGCTCGTGCAGCCCCACGTGCCCGCCGAGACCACCGGCTTCGCTTTCTCACTCGAACCGGTCTGCTCTGCCGTCTTCTCGTTCTTCCTGGTCGGCGAGGTCCTGAGCCCCATCGCCTTCTTTGGCGCCGCCCTCATCCTCACCGGCGTCATGGTGGCAACCGTCGAGCTTCCGCGCCTCCGTGAACATGGACAGGCCCGTATGGCAGGAGCGCCCGAGCGCGTCTCGTAGTCCCCACTCCTTATGCAGCCGCGGCATAAAGGTTTCCGGTGTGCCTTTACAATAGATGCCAACAGAGCATCTGCCATAAAGGAGCCCCATGGACACCGCGACCCGCAACCGCAACATAGCAACTTGGTTGGGCGATGCGCCGCAGCCGGTACGTGACACTACGAACCAGCTGCTCGAGCGCATCGCCCTTTTGCGTGCCGAGCAAACCATCTACCCGGCACAAGACGACATCCTCAATGCCCTCGTCTACACGCCGGCAGACCAAGCCAAAGTTGTCATCTTGGGTCAAGACCCCTATCACGGACCCAACCAGGCCATGGGGCTTTCGTTCTCGGTCCCCGCGACGCAAACCAAGCTGCCGCCGAGCCTGCGCAACATCTATAAGGAGCTCAATGCCGACCTGGGCTGCCCCGTTCCCGCCACGGGAGATCTAACGCCATGGGCACAGCAGGGCGTATTGCTCCTCAACACTACGCTCACCGTGCGCGAGCATGCCGCGAACTCGCACGCCAAGCTGGGCTGGAGCGCGCTCACCGACTACGTTATCGAACGCTGCTGTCAGCTGCCCCAGCCGGTAGTCTTTTTGGCATGGGGCCGCTTTGCCCAGCAGATGGTTGAGGGCAAGCTCGCCGCGACCGGCGCGGGCAAGGCAAGCGGCAAGTTCTGTCTGGCCTCCACGCACCCCTCGCCACTTTCGGCCAACCGTGCCACGGCAGAACTCCCCGCTTTTATGGGGTCGCGCCCCTTCTCGGCAGCCAATCGGCTACTCGAACAGCACGGCTCGACCCCCGTCAACTGGACTTGCCTCGGCTAAAAATCGATACATCAAAAACGCGCCCGACGGCTTTCCATCGGGCGCGTTTCCTATTCGGGCCAAATAAATTGGGTGCGGCCGGCCTCTCCGCCATCGATCAGCAGGCTCTGCCCGGTCATAAACCGGTTGGTCACGCCCACAAAGTAGATCCACTCGGCGATCTCTTGGGCGGTGGCCCAGCGCTTAAGCGGCGTGAGCTCCATAATCTGGTTCCACAGGTGTTCGTCTTCCATCACGCAACGGTTGAGCGGCGTGATGACGCCGCCCGGGTCCACACTGTTGGCGATGGCCTGCGGCGCCAAGCGGTTTGCAAGGTTCTTGGTGTAGGCGATAACGCCGCCCTTGCTGGCGGCATAGGCGGGAAACTCCGATCCCGTATGCCCGCTCGCCGACCCCACATTGACCACGGATGTAATGGCCGGCGCCGGCTTGGCGGCAAGCCCCTCCCCCACAAAGGCATAGCGCTCGGTCACGTTGATGGTGCTGCACAGGTTGGCGGCAATATCGTCGGCCGAATCCTGCGTGCCGGCAACGTTCACGATCACCTGGGGTTCAAGCTCGTCCGGAAACGAGTCCGGCTCGCGGACATCGACGATCAGATGGCGATAGTGCTCGTGCTCGACTGCCGCCGGCAGCAAATCAAAGCCCACGACCTCGTGGCCCTCGTCCAAAAAACGCTGCACGCACGCGGCTCCGATACCGCCCGAGGCACCCGTGATCAAAACCCGCATACTTGCTCCTTAGGCGGTTGCGTGACGCTCGAGGTACTCGGCGCCCACATTCTCGCGCTCCCAGCCACGCACGACCTTGTAGCCCACGGGGCTCAGGAAGACCTCACACAGCAGCTCGGCAACAGCGCCGGTCAGCGAGCACATAAGAACCTGCACCCAGGTCCAGCCAAAGAACGTGTGGCTCACCACAATGGCAAAGACCAGGTTGTCGATAAACTGGCCAACACCCGTGGACACATAGGAGCGGAAGGCGAAGCTCGCAAAGTTATTCTTTTTGAGCATACGGCCGAGCGACTGGTTGAGCGTGGAGTTAACGACGGCAGAGACGAGCATGGCGAGCGAAGATCCAAACACCACGTACCAGGTGCCGCCGATGGTGGCGTTAAGGGCGGTGTTGACCTCGATCATGCCCGTGTCATAGTAGGCGCCCCACATGCCGGGCGTGAGCGAGCACAGCCAAAAGCACAGGCTTACGGCCAGGTTGACCGCCAGCGCGAGGATAGAGATTTTGATGGATGCCTTGGCGCCAAAACGCTTGCAGATCATGTCCTGGCACAAAAACGAGACCCAGCTCACCACAAAGCCGCAATCGAGCGCCAGATACGGTAGGCTGATAAGCTCTTTGTTGGCCAGCAGGTTCATCATGATGACGCTCACGAAAAACAGCGAAACCGTTGCCGCGGGAATGCTCCGCAACAGGACCTTGTAGTCCTCCATGACCTTCTTGATCATTATGTACTCCTTTGGTTTTAGGTTTAACGAGCAGGATATCGGACCCGAACTGCTCGGCCGCCACGGTCTTGAGGCGACGGTGGGTATGATAGCCGCTCACGCGGCGGCAGGCAAGCAAACGGTGCGGCAGCCCCGCAGGGCCACCGCGCCGGTGCACTAAAACGTTACGTTGCCAAACTCCGACAGGACAAGGTCGGGGTTGTGGTCGGTCGCCCAGTCAACATTCCACGGACTCGTGAACAGCAGCAGCTTGCCGCCGCGCATGTCCTCGACACGCAGCGTGTCGCGCGTGAGCGAAAGACCCGGGATATCGATGGTGTCGGAGTCGTTTTGGATCCAGCGAATGTCCGTATAGGGCAGCGGCTGGCGACGAACCTCGACACGGTACTCAGCCTTGAGGCGGCGCTCGAGTACCTCAAACTGCAGCACGCCGACCACGCCCACGATGACGCTCTCCATGCCGGCACCCAGCTCGCGGAAGATCTGGATGGCGCCCTCCTGGGCAAGCTCCTCCATGCCCTTCACAAACTGCTTGCGCTTGAGCGTGTCGACCTGCGTAATGCGGGCAAACATCTCGGGGGCAAACGTCGGGATCTGCGGATACTGCACGTGGCGCTTGCCGGAGCACACGGTGTCGCCGATGCTAAAGATACCGGGATCGAACAGGCCCACGATGTCGCCGGCGTACGCCTCGTCCACGATGGCGCGATCGTCGGCCATCATCGAGGTGCCCGTAGCCAGCTTGAGCTTGCGGTTGCCCTGCACATGGAAGGCATCCATGCCGCGCTCGAACTTGCCCGAGCAAATGCGCACAAAGGCAATGCGATCGCGATGGTTCTTGTCCATGTTGGCCTGGATCTTAAACACGAAGCCGCTAAAGTCGTTCTCGGCGGGCGCGACCGGCTCGCTGGTGAGTGTATCGGTATAGGCGCGCGGCGTCGGGGCCAGACGCAGGAACTCTTTAAGGAAGGGCTCCACACCAAAGTTGGTGAGTGCCGAGCCAAAGAACGCCGGGCTCAGCTTGCCGCAGGCCACGGCATCCAGGTCGAGCTCGTCACCGGCGCCATCGAGCAGCTCGATGTCGTCCATCAGGTTCTTGTGGTTCTCCTCGCCAATAAGCTCGTCCATGGCCGGATCGCCCAGCTCGGCCTCGACCTCGGCGACCTTCTTGGTGGCGTTGGCGTGGCCGTCGCCCTCAAAGGCAATGACGCGACGGGTCTGACGATCGAACACGCCGCGGAAGTTGCGCCCGCTGCCGATCGGCCAGTTCATGGGATACGTATTGATACCCAGGACGTTCTCGATCTCTTCCATGAGCTCAAACGGATCGCGAGCCTCGTGGTCGAGCTTGTTCACAAAGGTAAAGATGGGAATATGGCGCAGCGTACAGACCTTAAAGAGCTTTTTGGTCTGGGCCTCGACGCCCTTAGCGCCGTCGATGACCATGACTGCGGCGTCGGCGGCCATAAGGGTACGGTAGGTATCCTCCGAGAAGTCCTGGTGGCCGGGGGTATCGAGGATGTTGACGCAGGCGCCGTTGTAGGTGAACTGCAGCACCGAGGAGGTAACGGAAATACCGCGCTCCTTCTCGATGTCCATCCAGTCCGAGACGGCATGCTTGGCCGAGCTCTTGCCCTTGACCGAGCCGGCAGTCTGGATGCTGCCGGTATAGAGCAGCAGCTTCTCGGTAAGCGTGGTCTTACCGGCGTCCGGGTGGCTGATAATCGCGAACGTGCGGCGCGACGAGATTTCATCCGACAGGCTTGCCATGCGGATCCTTTCTTGCATTGAGTGCATTACGTCGTTGTAACCGCACCATTGTAGCCGCGAAATCCCGCCATAGGGCACCTATCAGGACAAATTCATTAGCCAAGCTCGCTGTGCACCTGGCAGTCGCCTCAAGGACTGTCTCGATCTGTAACAGTAAGACGGGTTTTGAGCCTCTACCTGTTACAGATCAAGACAAACCGGCAGGCCCGCCGGCACAATCTCGATTTGTAACATCTGACCGCCCAAATTGGGTCTAGCTGTTACAAATCGAGATAAACAGGAAGGCAGGGAGCCAATGTCTCAATCTGTAACATCTAGCCGCGCAAATCGACTCTTACTGTTACAGACTGAGACAAATAGGCAAGCGGGCAAATAAGATCTCGATCTGTAACAGCAGGCGACCCAAAACGGACCCAGGTGTTACAGATTGAGATTGTTTTGGAGCAAGCGCGGCGCCGATGGGCTATTCCACATTTAGCTCTTGCATAACTGTGCATAGTGTATATATACTGTGCTTACCGGTTATATACACGTGTAACCCAACAGCTAAGGAGCCGCTGTGGACATCATCCTATCCGATTCGAGCGATAAGCCTATCTACGAACAGATATCCTCACAGGTCAAAGCTCAGATCCTTTCGGGCACACTCACTGCGGGAGCCAAACTCCCCAGCATCCGCGCGCTCGCGAGCGATCTTGGCGTGAGCGTCATCACCACCAAGCGCGCCTACGCCGACCTGGAGCAGCTCGGGTTTATCTGCACCGTGCAGGGCAAGGGCTGTTTTGTCGCCGAGGGCAACCAGGAGCTCTTGCGCGAAAACCAGCTCTGCCATATCGAAGAACTGCTTGCGAAAGCGGCGAGCCAAGCCGAAGCCCTGGGCGTTACGCGCGACAAGCTGCACGAGATGCTCGACCTGATAGCCCCCGAAACCATGCAGTAGCCATCTGCAAGAAAGGCTATACCATGCAAAACCTTCTAGAACTCAAAGGCATCTCACGCCGTGTGAGCGACCGTTTTTCACTGCGAGACGTCACACTTGCCGTGGAGCCCGGCCAGATCGTTGGCTTTGTGGGCGCAAATGGCGCCGGCAAGACGACGACCATTCGCGCCGCGCTCGGGCTTATAAAGCTCGATGCCGGCGAGGCGCATCTGCTTGGACAGCGCTGCGACGCCAACGCGCCCGACGAGGCACAGCGCCACCTGCGCTCCCGCGTCGGCCTTGTCCTGGACACATGCCCCTTCCCCTCCACGCTCAAGGTGGGCCAGGTCGAGAGGCTCGTAGGCCCGGCGTACCCCACGTGGAGCTGCGAAACGTTCGCCGGATTCATCGACCGATTTGGCCTCGATCCCAAGACGAAGGTCAAGGACCTCTCCCGCGGCATGGGCATGAAGTTGCAGCTTGCCTGCGCACTCAGTCACAATGCCAAGCTGCTCGTTTTGGACGAAGCCACCGCAGGCCTTGATCCCATGGCGCGCGAGGAACTGCTCGACGAGCTGCTTGCCTTTGTCGCCGACGGCCAGCGCAGCGTGCTGCTCTCGAGCCACATTACGTCCGACCTCGATCACACCGCCGACCGCGTCATCTGCATCGATAACGGCTCGATTGTGTTTGACCTGCCGCGCGAGGACATTACTGACCGTGCTGGCATCGCTCACTGCACTCAGGCACAGGCCGCCGAGCTTATGGCTTGCGTCGAAGACGCCCGCGCCGCCCACCACGCCTACAGCGTGGACGTGCTTGTGCCCGACCGTCGCGAAACGCTCGAGGCCTTTCCAGAGATTCCCTGCGATCGGGCAACCATTGATGACTATCTTCGCCTCATGCTGAAAGGGGCTTCGAAATGAAACGCGCCTTTATGTCCGAGCTCGCCATCGTTCGCACGCTCGCCCCGAGCATCGCGGGCGTCGGCCTGTTCATCTTCGTCGTACTGACCCTCGCCAACGCATCGGATGGCGATTCCGGTATGAGCGCCGGTGCCTGCGCGGTCAGTGCCATGTCGCCCATCATGGTTATGAGCTCGCTGGCCGGCTTCGACAATCAAAACGGATGGGAGCGTTATCGGGCGACGCTGCCCATCTCGCGCAAAGACATCATCTGTGCACGCTACCTGAGCATCATTGCCTTCTCGGCCGTTATGACCTGCGCCGCCGCGCTTTTGAGCATCATCACCTTTCCGTTCTTCGATCACATGGGCATGCCCTCGACGGGACAGATCGTCTTTGAGACCACGATAGCCTCCGCCGCATCGATGCTCATCTCCCTCATGATGGTGTTTTTGGCGCAGCCGTTATTCTTTCGATTTGGACACATGGAGGCGCTGCGCCTTTCCGTCGGCCTGTTTGCCCTGCTCGGATGCCTTGCCATGGCCACACTGAGCTCCTCCAACCCCATCAGCAACTGGCTCATGTCGATTGCTGGGGCGAATCCCGATCCCGCCGTCCTCGGCTGCCTGTGCGCAGGAATTGCCGTACTGGCCCTCGTGCTCTTTGCACTGAGTTGCGCCATCAGTACCAAGGTCTATCGAGCACGCGACCTGTAGGCAAGCGCGGTATCATCGGGCATGCGCCGCAGATCTGGCGCGGTCTTTTATGAGGAGGCGCTCAACCCGTGTCGTGGGTTACAGCAGCATTTGCATCAGCTTTCTTTGCCGGCATCACATCCATTTTGGCCAAATGCGGCATCAGGCACACCGACTCCGACGTTGCAACCGCCATCCGTACTTGCGTGGTGCTCGTATTTGCCTGGGCAATGGCGGGCATTTCTGGATCCATCGGAGCAATCGGCGCCATTCCCGCCAAAGCCTGGCTATTCCTCACCCTCTCGGGACTCGCCACCGGCGCCTCGTGGATCTGTTACTTTAAGGCGCTCAGCATCGGAGACGTCAACAAGGTTGTACCCGTCGACAAGATGAGCACCGTGCTCGCCGTGCTGATCGCCATAGTGCTTTTTGGTGAGACAGGCAACCTGGCGGTCAAGCTCGTGGGAACCGCAGTTATCACGCTCGGCACGTTTTTGATGATCGAGAAAAAGCAGTCCGTCGGCGCAGAGCAAAAGCAAGACCGAGCCTGGCTCGCTTACGCCCTCGGCGCCGCCGTGTTCGCGGCACTCACCTCCGTCCTCGCCAAGATCGGCATCGAAGGTGTCGAGTCAAACCTGGCCACGGCAATCCGCACCTGTGTGGTACTTGTTATGGCATGGGCAATCGTGGCTGCCAAGGGAAAGCTGGAGCAGGTCGCGCGCATTGACCCGCGCGAACTCGCATTTCTTGCGGCATCGGGCATTGCGACCGGCGCGTCGTGGCTGCTGTACTACTACGCCATCGCTGCAGGCCAGGTGAGCGTCGTCGTGCAAATCGACAAACTATCGATTGTCGTATCGGTGCTGTTCGCACGACTGGCCTTCAACGAAAAGCTGTCGCATCGAAGCGCCATCGGCCTTTTCCTCATCGTGCTGGGCACCGCCGCGCTCGCGATTTGGAAGTAGCGTCGGTGTCAGGCGAGATTCAGTCCACCCGCAAATCCGTGACACAGCGCCCACACCGGGCTTGAGATGTTTGTATTGCCCGCGCGCTACCGTGCTACTTGCGCAGCGGCTTGGGCAGCGGAATGCCCGCCGCGATGACGGCGGCGATGATCATGCAGACGATACCCTTGAGCGGGAAGCACATGAGCAGCAGGCCCACAACCATGACCGGCTGACGCATAACGACGCCCATCGTCGAGGCGGTGCAGACGGCGACGCAAAAGACCGGATCGGCGCCGGTGAGGATGGCAAGACCATAGCCCAGGCTCACACCCGAGAAGATAACCGGGAAGAAGTGGCCGCCACGCCAACCAAGGTTGATGAGGGCGGGCGTCAGCATGGCCTTAACAAGACCGGTCGCGATAAGCACGCCGGCGGGAATGGTCAGATAGGTCTCCATGAGCACGTCGGCTTGGGTCTCGCCGGCAAACATGGTGTAGGGCAGAGCCGTACCGCAGGCGGCAAGTACCAGACCGGCCAGCATTGCCTTAACGACAGGACGCTCTCCTATGGCCCGGGCAAACGTTTCGCTCGCGTGCTCAGAGACAAAGTACAGCCAGCCGCATACGGTGCCGACCAACGCCAGCGGAATGAGCCAGACAAGTTCCAGGTTGCCCACCTGAGCGGACTCGAACCTGGTCATGCCCATGCCGCCGCCCATAAGCTGGCCGAGCAGCAGGTAGGTACCCAGACCGCCGGCAATCGCGATGCCGTAGACCACGGTCTTTTGCGCCTTGGGCAGCTTGATGGTGATCTCGTCGGAGGCGGAATCCTCGTCTTCGTTGGCACCCTGACCGTCAGCACTTCCGGCGAGCGGCGCCACAAAGCCAAACACGGGCGCGGTAAAGAGTGCCGTCAGAGCAGCCTGGGTGCCCAGCAGCGTGAGCTCCCTAAACTCAGCTCCAAAGCGACGCATGCGGTCGCCGACCCAGCTGCACAGACCCGCGATAACGCCGGTCAGGCCGGCCTCCGGTCCAATGCTTCCGCCAAACAGCAGCGGCAGCAACGCCGCGAGCGAAAGCTTGCCCAGGTTGTCGTACGGATAGCGACCGTCTTGCTTAACCTTGGCCATTACCTGGTTGAGGTCATCGGTCTTGGTGCCCGTCATCTTTTCGTACAGGCCGATCAGCAGGCCGCCCAGCAGGCAGACGAAAAACGGATACGGCAAAAACCCGAACGGGCCGCTCGCGAGCTCGGGTGAAGCGACGCCCAGCATATGCGGGATCTCGGTCCATAGATAGTCGATACCGCGCTCCATCGCAAAGAAGAACAGCCAGACCGCGGTGCCCGCAAACGCACCGGTCGCAGCCACGCTCACTAAGAACAGCGCACGGTTTTTGGGTTTTGCAGGGGTATCCATCGGGACCTCCCGTGGTCAAATCGACAAAGATACGTTTTATTGTAGGACGAGCAGGCCTCGGGCGGGCTAACCATCTACGCCGCGAACGGTGCCGTTGGGTGCCGCACGAGCGATGAGCCTAAGGCTTAGGCGCCGATAATCGATGCGATTTGACGCAGGTCGTCGGCAAAGTAGATGCCGGTCTGGCGCTGCGGGCTCGATAGGCCCTTGTCGATCATGCGCCCGAGCAGCGACTTAAGATCGTTGTAGTAGCCCCCGAGGTTGTACAGGATGCACGGTGCATCGAGATGCCCCAACGACACGGCGGACATGACCTCGGCAATCTCCTCGAGCGTGCCCGTACCGCCCGGGAAGGCGATGAACGCGTCGCCGAGCTCGATCATCTTGGCCTTACGCTCGGCCATGTCACTCGTCACGATGAGATCGTCAATACCGTCGTGTTGAAACTCTGCCTCGATAAAAAAGCTCGGCTCAACGCCCGTCACATGCCCGCCAGCATTGAGCACGCTATCGGCAAGCGCGCCCATCAGGCCCGACTTGGAGCCGCCGTATACCAGCGCGTGGCCGTTGGAGCCAATCCACGTGCCGAGCTCTCGCACTGCAGGCAGAAACGCCGGGTCGTTGCCGACGCTCGCGCCCAGGTATACCGTGATATTCATATTCAGTCCCCCTCGTCGTGACGCGCGTCGCCCGTTCTAGCGTTGGCGTCGGCGATATTCGCGCACACGGCGCGACAGGTCGGCGAGCTCGTCACGATCGAGCTCTTCCAAATGCTCGAGATCGTCCATAAAGCGCGCCATGGTGTCCTTTTGACGCATCTTGATGAGCGTGTTGCAGTAGTTCACCGCCACGCCCGTGAGCATGGCGATGTAGAAGATGCTGATGACGCTCAAAACGACGGTGATAGCGCGGGCAACCGGCGTCTCGGCCGGGATATCACCGAAGCCGATCGTCGATACGGTCTCAAAGCTAAACCAGAGGCCGTCGCCAAACGTGAGGGTCGTGGGCTCGGACAGCCAGACGGCCGTCGAGCACAGCAGATAGAAGACGAGAAACAGGCCCGTGATGCGCGCAAAGCCAGCCTGGCGCAACACGTCAGCAAGCGTCCTCAACTTGTTCATCGCGACCTCTTTTCCCAGACGCCCAATCACATTCGCTCGGTATTGTCCCACGCCTCCCCCGCAAACGGAACTAGTCATTGGGGACGTTCTTAAATGACTAGTCAAACAAGAACGTCCCCAATGACTACCTGACCGTTTAGCGGTGCGGTGGCTGAGTGGGCAGGTTGAGCTGGTATCCTTATGTGATACTGTCTCGACTCGATAGGTTTACATGTGAAACCTTCCGCCATCCTTCGTTTGGCTCTATATCGCACCCTAGCCGTCGCGGTTGCCGTACTCACCGTACTGAGCGCCGTCATGCCTGCCCCCGCCTTTGCCGCCGACTCCGACCACCAGGTCAAGACGGTCCGCGTTGGCTGGCTCGTCAACAACAAAGGCTTCCAGGAAGGCACGCCGGGCGAGCGCCTCTCGGGATGGGGCTACGAGTACCTCCAGACCCTCTCGTATTACACAAAGGGCTGGCAATACGAATACGTTAGCGGCACCTTCTCCGAGCTTATGGACATGCTCGAGGCAGGCGAAATCGACCTCATGCCCAACATCTCGTATTCGGCAGAACGCGAGCAGAAGCTGCTCTTTTCCTCAAATCCCGAGGGCACCGAGCGCTACTATATCTACGCCAGGCCCGACCGCGACGATCTAGCCAAGGGTGACCCTCAGGCGCTCCAAGGCCTCACCATCGGCTGCAACTCTGGCGTTATGCAAACTATCGTCGGCCAGCAGTGGCTCGCCAACGAAGACGTTACCTGCACCTATAAAGAAATCGACACCGGCAGCGCCCTCTTTGAGGCGCTTGCAGACGGCGAGGTCGACGCCGTCATCATGAACGACACCATTTCGTCGCCCGATGCGTCACCCATGTTCTACGTAGGCTCGAGCGACTACTATTTTGCCGTTCCCAAAAGCCGCCCTGACCTGATGAACGACATCAACGCCGCCATGACGACCATCGCCCGCGATAACCCGCGCTATAACGAGGAAGTCAAAACGAGTTACTCGACCCAAAACAGTGGCTCGTCATCGCTCACCGGCACCGAGACCACCTGGCTCAAAGAAAACGGCAATACCATCACGCTCGGCTACCTTAAAAACCAACTTCCCTACTGTACGCAAAATGACGACGGCGAGATGGAAGGGTCGCTCGCCTCGCTTGCAACGACGTTGCACGACAAGTTTGACATTACGGTCAAAACAATCGCACTCTCGAACAACAAGCAAATGATCAAAGCCCTTTCCAACGGGACCATCGATGTCGCCCTGCCGTTGTTTCGCGACTACTGGCTCGCCGAACAGACAGGGGTCATCCAGTCAAACTCGATGGGAACGGTTTCGCTGACCGCCATTCACAGTGGCAAAAACCTGAACAGCGACCTTAAGAACATCGCTTGTACAAAGAGCACAATCGTTAACCGTTTTGAGCTCGAAAGTCTCTTTCCGAACGCAACGGTAACCGAGTATTCGAATGACGGCGAGGTGCTCAAAGCCCTCGATGAGGGGAAGGCACGTTGCATCATTGTCCCCAGCACGCGCCTGGAAACTCTCCGCGACATCTACGACATCGAGGATTTCGAAACACAGGAACTCACCAACACGGCACAACTATCGTGTTTAATTTCGCGCGGCAAGCCCGAGCTGCTGGGAATCATCAATAAGGGCATCGTCAATGCAGGTGAATCGCTCTCTGCAAACAGCTATTTCCCCACATCGTACTCGGCGCAAGAATCGGATGCGTTCCGACTTCTCTACCGCAACCGCATCGTCATTGCGGCAGTCGTCATTTGCATTTTGCTCACCGGCATCGTCATCCTTGTCTGGTCGCTTTACCGCGCACAGGAGGAACGGCAGAAAGCCGATGCCGCCAACGCCGCCAAAACCGCTTTCCTCACGCGCATGAGCCACGACATCCGCACGCCGCTCAACGGCATCCTGGGCCTTATCGAAATTGAGGAATTGAGAGAAGGCGACATGCAGGTCGCCCGCGAAAGCCGCGCCAAGGCGCGCGTTGCCGCCAATCACCTGCTGTCACTGATTAACGACATCCTCGAGATGGGCAGGATCGAGGAGCGCAAAGTGACGCTCGAGCACGAATCATTCAACCTTAAAGAGCTGTGCGACAATGCGCTCGTACTGTGCAAGCTCCGTGCATCGGACCGCGGCATAACCATGCTCGACACCAGCGAGCCCTACGCTGTCGACCAATATATGATCGGCAGCCCCACCCATATTCGGCAGATCCTTGTCAACCTGCTCGACAACAGCATCAAGTACAACAAGCACGGAGGCACCGTCACGTTCTCATCGACCATCAAACCGGTCGACGACGAGCACGCCGTGTTTTGCTTTAGCGTCTCGGATACCGGCATTGGTATGACATCCGAGTTTTTGGCACACATTTACGAGCCGTTTGCCCAGGAAGGCGACGATGCGCGCAGCAAGTTCCAAGGAACCGGCATTGGCATGTCTATCGTCAAATCGCTCATCGATATGATGGGCGGCACGATTGAGATTTCGAGTGAGGTTGGCGTGGGGAGTACGTTTGACGTCCGGATTCCGCTCGATATCGACAAGAACCCTCAGATAAAAGAATGTGCAGACACGCAGGTAAGCAGCTGCTCACTCGCCGGCATGAACGTCCTTTTGGCAGAAGATAACGAACTCAATGCCGAGATTGCCCAAGCTCTGCTCGAAAGCGAAGGCATCGTCGTGACTCGCGCCGCCGACGGCAACGAAACGGTCGATCTATATGTTGGTCGTCCCACCGGCAGCTTCGATGCAATCCTGATGGACATCATGATGCCGGGCATGGACGGCTACGAGGCAACCCGGGCGATCCGCCTGAGCGAAAAGGCCGATGCGGCCGACATCCCCATCATCGCGCTCACCGCCAACGCCTTTGCCGAAGACGCCAAGGCGGCACACGACGCCGGCATGAACGCCCATCTGCCCAAACCGCTCGACTTTAGCAAGCTCAAAAACATACTCGCCTGTATCAAGAAAAATGGGGCTGTTTCGCTATAGTTTGTGCTCAACCACCATGCGCAGTAGAAAGGAAGCCAACGATGTTTAGGCCCTTACGTCGAAAGAAACGCGCCATCACCGACGAGAAAGCGCGCGAACTGCTCGCTACCTGCAAGCGCGGCGTCTTTGCCGTCAACGGCGATGATGGCTACCCCTATGCCATTCCCGTCAACTACTTCTTTGACGCCGAGCACGACAAGATTTATTTCCATGGCGCCAAGGCTGGCCACAAGGTCGATTCACTCAAGCATGATGATAAAGTCTGCTTTACCGTTTACGGCAACGAGTGGTACAAGGACGGCGACTGGGCTCCCTACGTTATGAGTACCGTTGTCTTTGGTCGTTGTCGCCTGGTAGATGAAGCGCCCGCGTTTATCGAGGACAAAGTCCGTCAGCTCGCGCTTAAGTACTACCCTTCTGCCGAAGAAGTCGAGGAGGAGATCGCCAAAGACATAAAGGGCGTCCAACTCTACGAGATTTCGATTGAGTATCTTTGCGGCAAGCAGATTCAGGAAAAGTAGCGAATGCGGAAAACGCGCTCGCTACCCTCTGCGCCCCATGCGCCCACGCATTTTGACGGCGTGGGCGCATGGGGCAGCACTCGAATCGAGCGCCCCCTATACCCCAAAAACGTAGCGGTCCAGGCGGTCGCACGCCTCCCTTACGCGCGAAAGCGGCAGCGCCAGATTCACGCGAATGTGGCAGGGCCCGTGGAACGGGCGGCCGTCCTGATACCCCACGCCCACGCGCGCCCCCTCGTCGAGCAGCCACTGAATATCGCGGCCATGCTCGCGGCACCATTCGGTGCAGTCCAGAAACACCATGTACGTGCCTTGCGGACGCGAATAGGACACGCCCGCAAAATGCTCGTCAACGTAATCGCAGAAGCACTCGATATTACCGGCAAGCACCTGGTTGAGCTCGTCCACCCACTCATAGCCCTGAGGCTGATAGGCACCGATAAGCGCATGCATGGAGAGGACGTTCATCTCGTTGTAGTGAGTCTTGTCGGACACGGCGCACACGCGGTCGCGCAGCGTCTCGTTATAGACGATGTGGTAGCTGCCGACCAGGCCCGCCAGGTTAAACGTCTTGCTGGGCGCATAAAGGGCAACCGTGCGCATGCGGGCATCCTCGCTCACCGACTGCGTCGGGATATGCTTGTGACCCGGCAGGATGATATCGGACCAAATCTCATCCGAGATCACCACGCAATCGTGCTGGCGATAGATGTCCATGGCACGTTCGATCTCGTCGCGCTCCCATACGCGGCCGCAGGGATTGTGCGGCGAGCAGAACACCGCGGCGTGGATGTGGTTTTGGACGAGCTTGTGCTCCATGTCCTCAAAGTCCATGCGCCACACGCCCTGGTCGTCGAGCTTAAGCGGGCTGTGGACAATGCGATAGCCCGCGGCTTCGATGGACTTGGTAAAGCCGATGTAGGTAGGGCTGTGGACCAGCACCGCATCGCCCGGCTGGACATACGCCCGCAGGGTCGACACGACACCGCCCAGCACGCCGTTTTCGTAGCCGATATGCTCCGGGAGCAGACCCTCGACGCCATTACGTCGGCTCTGCCATTCGATGATGCGGTCGAAGTACTCGTCGCGCGGATCGAAATAGCCAAACATGGGATGCTGGGCGCGCTGAATGATGTGCTCCTGGACCGTGGGCACCGTGGCAAAGTTCATGTCCGCCACCCACATGGGGATGCGGTCGAAGCCCTCGTCGGGCGCGTTCGGAGCCATGCCAGGGATCTCGCCCCAGGAGTCAACGGCGATGGCGTCCATGCCGTGGCGGTCGATAAGCGAAGTAAAGTCGTATTTCATGCTGAGCTCCCGTGCAAAGCGGATTGTTTTGATAGGCGTTATTGTCCACCAGCGTGGGCGATTTTGGCACGGGGTTTGGCGTTGAATTTGGCGAGCGCCGTCGAATGGCCAGCTAGTCCCGTGCGTCGTTGACGGCGGTTACCGTCAAGCTGGTTCCATCAACCGTAAACGATATGTCGAGCCCGGCGTAAGCCAAGTGGTACACGCGGTTTGGCTCGTGCTTGCTGCCCGCGCGGCGCGGATCTTGGCGAAGGACCTCTATCAAGCCGGAGAGCTTTGCGGGCGGGACCATATCCTGCAGCGCATGCGGAAACTCAACGTCGAGATCTTGCCACGGCGCATCCTCAATCCAGCCGCCTGTCGCATCCGGGTGACAGTCCGCAAACGGAATGTAGGGCTTAATGTCGTAGATGGGCGTGCCGTCGCGCAGATCGGCCCCTAGCACATGGATGATGGGGGCGTCGTCGTTAAGCTCCACGCGGTCGAGCTTGACGCAGGTAAGACCGATGGGATTGGGGCGAAACGGGCTGCGTGTGGCAAATACGCCCACGCGCTCGGCTCCACCCAAGCGCGGCGGTCGCACGGTCTTCGACCACTTGGCGTTGGTGCCAGACCTGTCCTGCGTCTTGGCATCGGCGGCGATGTCTTCCGCCGTGCCGCCGGGCGTTCCGTTTTCAAAGCGCCAGAGCAGCCACAGGTGCGAGAAGGAGTCCAAGCCCTCAACCGCCGCGTTGGAAGCATATTCCGGCTCAAAGACAATGCGCCCCTCAAGATGGGGCGCCAAAAAGCTGTTGCGCGGGATGCCGAACTTCTGCGGCAGGTCGGTATGTATGTGTGCAATAGGTTCCATGCCGGTCATTGTACGGCACAGGCGCGCGGGGCGCAGGCTGCGATTCTCTCTCATCGTCATCTGCATGCAACCAACGGTTGCTTGGAAGGACATCGGCTGCCGCGTATGCTTAAGCCAACAAGCAGCAGAAAGGAGCCATTATGGCCTTTGCAGAAAAGCTCATCGCCATCCGCCGCGACAACAACCTTACCCAAGAGCAGCTCGCCGCCAAGCTCTTCGTCACACGCCAAGCCGTCAGCCGTTGGGAGCGTGGCGAAGTCACCCCGGGCATTGACATGATGAAGCTCATTGCCGCCGTAACCGGAGAGCCGCTGCCCCACCTGCTCGAAATGCCCGAGCACTATTGCCAGAGCTGCGGCATGATACTCACGCCCGACGACTACGGCACCGACGCCACGGGCGCCACGACCGATCATTACTGCAAGTGGTGCTACGACCACGGCAAGTACACCTATGACACCACCATGGAGGCGATGATTGAGGATTGTGCCCCGCGTCTGGCACAAAACACCGGCATGTCGCTCGATGAAGCCGTCTCGCTCATGGGCGCCGTGCTGCCGCAACTGGAGCGCTGGCGCTCCGTGCACGAAAACGAGGAGCGCTACGGTGCCGAGGCGCGAGCGCGCTATGGCGACGAGGCGATCGACGCCGCAAACGAAGCACTGCTGGATATGGATCCCGAGACATGGAACGACATGAAGGAACTTGAACGCGCTATTCTGGGCCAGCTCTCGATTGCCATGGGCGACGGCGATCCAAAGAGTAACGAAGCCCGCAAGCTTGTCGCAATGCACCGCCGATGGATTGGCCTTAACTGGGGACACGAGCCCCAGGACGAAGCATACCTGGGCCTCGCCAATGGTTATCTTGCCGACCAGCGCTTTGTTGACTACTACGACAACCCCTGCGGCACCGGAGCCACAGCGTTTCTGGTACAGGCAATCGAGTCGTCGTTGACGCGTGCATAGACCGCGGCGGCTTTGGGTATTTCAATCGAAACCTCAACCGATTGGAGACCTATGGCTACTGATCACGAGCTCGCGCTCTACGTTATGACCGGCTGCCCGTATTGCATAAAGGTCAAGCGTTTCCTGGCCGATAACGGCGTGACCATCCCCGAGCGCAACATCTCGACCGATACCGAAGCCGAGCAGGCACTCATCGCCATCGGCGGAAAACGCCAGGTTCCCTGCCTGTTCATCGACGGCAAACCACTCTACGAATCGAGCGACATCATCGCGTGGGTGCAGAAGAACCTGCTCTAGCACGCGCACTGCGGCCAGTTCGCGCCAACCGAGCCGAACCCATACGAACCAAACATGTACGCCAGCATCCAAAGTCGACATTTTCCGACATCTTTGGATGCTGACGTACAGCTTTTCAATCTAGTCATTGGGGACGTTCTTGAATGACTAGTCGTTAAAGAACGTCCCCAACGACTAGTAGCCACAAAAGCGGGCAACAGGCGCAAGCGGCTGCTCGCGAAAGACGCGCTCGACAGCAGCGCGGTATTCATCGACCTTTTTGGTCTTGCGAACGAGCTTGTGAACGGTCGCGGGATCGGCGAAGGCGCATTTGGCGTAGAACCACCACTCCTTCATGCGAAAGACCGCGTTGTCCCCAATCTCGTCCGCATAGGCCGCAAACAGCATGTCGTGGAAGCGCTGCAGCTCAGCGGCCGTGGCAGCAGGGCCGCCCTTAACCATGCGAGCCAGCGCGGGGTTCGCGAGCAAGCCGCGCCCCAACATTACGTGGCGTGTTCCGGGATAGGCCCCCACCAGCGCATCCATGTCCTCAAGATCAAAGATGTCGCCGTTATAGGCCACGGGAAACGGCGCCCGCTCCAACGTCTCGCCGTAAAACTCTTTACGCGGCGAGCCCGTATAACGGTCCTTTTGCACGCGCGGATGCACGATCAGCTCTGCCAGCGGCATGCGGCAATAGAGGTCGAGCACGCGTTCGTACTCGTCATCGCTTTCCAACCCCAGCCTGGTCTTGACCGACACCGGCAAGGGTGAGCGTTCGCACACGTCGCTCAAGAACACCTCGAGCTCATCCAGGTTGCGCAGAAAGCCCGAACCCTTGCCTTTGGCAACAACCGTACCCGAGGGGCAGCCAAGGTTGAGATTGACCTCGCGGTACCCCATCTCGGCGAGCACCTGCGCCGCCCACACAAACTCGTCCGCATTCTTGGACATCAGCTGAGGTACTACGTTAAGCCCCTGGTTATTGGCAGGATCGACCTCTTTAAACGCCTTGCCACCAAAGCGGTTGCCCACCCGCGGCGGCGGCAAAAACGGCGTGTAATAACAATCGAGTGCGCCAAAGCACTCCGCATGCACGCGACGGAACACATGCCCGGTAATCCCCTCCATAGGGGCCAGCGATAAATTCATCAACATCCACTCTCAAATCAATGTGACAAAGGGACTGTCCCTTTGTCACATCCCATTCAAGCGGTTCAGGAACTCTTCGCAGGCGCGAGAACGCAGGCGATATTTTTTCCACACCAGATACGATGCAATGGTGAAGGGGCAAAAGGGCAGTCCCTTTGCCCCAAGTGCCGGCTACCGGACGCAAGCTAGTTGCCGTTCGCGAACGCCGCCCATATTTCGAGGTCTAATACTTTTCCCGAGAAGTGAACGGCTGTATTTGGACCCCCGAAGCATTGACATTTTTAGGCGTCAAAACCGCAGGATTTGACTGGCAAAACCGCAGGAAATTGCACGCCAAAAGTGTCGATGCTTCGGGAGTCCGTTTTCACTCGTTCACTTCTCGGGAAAAGTATTAGACCTCGATTCCGCAGTCCCCGATGTGACAAAGGAGCAGTCCATTTGTCACATTCAGAATTGACCCCCCCCCCCCGCAATAGCTCATCGAGGGCGGGGTACTCTATACTGAGTCACATATGACGGTATCGCGCCAAAGGAGAACGCCATGACCACGTCGCAGATATCCCTGCTCGCGCTCATCTTGGTTGGGGGCATCGGTATCCTGCTTATCGGAGTGAGCGCGCTCATGAAAGCCGCCGCTCGCAGGAAAGCCAAGGCCTGCACCGCTGCAACCATGGGGACGGTCATCGACCATCGCTTTATGGGTGAAGGCAGAATGTATCCCGTTTTGGAATACACCGTTGACGGCACGCAATACCGCGCGACAAAACAATTCCGCGGCATAAAGACCAAAAGCTTGTCGGGACTCCCCATCCGCACACAAGCCGCCGCCTACGAAGACCCCAAGGGCTGGCTGCACGTACAGACGGGGCCCATCGCCCGCCTAGACACCCTTGCAGAGCAGCTTTGGCCCCTCGGCAGTCAAATGACCGTACACTACAACCCCAGCAACCCAGACAAAAGCTATGTCGAACGCCCCATCGTGGGCAACTTTGCCACACTGATGTTTAACATCGCAGGCTTCTTGCTCATCGCGATGAGCATCTTGCTCTATGTTCTTATCCAGCGCTAGCTCAAACTGATGCACCCCGCGCCCCATGCGCCGCAACGACCGTTACGACACCAAGGATCAGCCATGGCAACACTTTCCGAACAAGAACGTAAGCGCATCCAGCGATACTGCATCTATCCCAAGGTTGCCGGTGCGGCGCTTGCCATGGCATTCGTGCTGCCATTTTTGATCATTCCCTTCGAAATGATTGACGACATCGTCTTCCATCACGAAGGCTTCCAAGAAACGGGCATGATAGCCGCCCTGGTGCTCACCGCCGTCGAGCTCGTCATCTTCTGCTATTGCGCGCTCGCGCCGCGCTTTGGCATGCGCGGCAAGCAGTGGAAAGAAATGCAGCGCCGACTCGCCGTCGAGCAGTCCGAGAAAGACCGCTCGGCACAAATCGCGGGCGTTATTGGCACGCAGGCCGCCGCGCACCTGCTCAAGAACAGCGACAACGAGACCGCGCGCAACCTGGGTGGCGCGGCAGAAGTCGCCGCTGCCGTAGGCGCCGTCGCCACCGCAGCGGATGTGCTTACCGAGAGCTTCGCTAACGCAAAGGCCATGGCGGAGGCCTGTGGTGTGCCCATCCCCCGTACAAAAAAGTGGATCGTCGCACTTGTGGCGCTGCCCATCGCAATCGTGTGCGGTGCCTATATCCCGCAGCTGGCGCAGGGAAACATCGAGATGCAGGAGAACGCCGCGGCCGCGGCCGAGCAAATTGCCATCGCCCGCAAGACGCTAGGACCCGCATGCGAGTACGTGTCCGCCGATGACCCTTACGAGCGATATCAAGATTACGGCTATCACGTCCGCGGCTACCTTCACGACGGCGACTCCGATACCCAGAAGACCTATACGTACCTGGATTTCGACAACAAGGGAACGCTCAAGGAAGTGAGTTACATAGCAGAGATCGACCCCGACGCGAGCCTTGAGGACAACCTCGCCCGCATCGAGCTCGACTTGGACGAACTTTCCTCTGTCGTCCAAACCGTAGACGTCAAGACCGTGAGTCCCGAGCTCCTAGCACCGCAAAAGCTCCCCGAAGAGTTTAGGCAGGCTTTTTTGAACGGTTCGCTCTACGAGAGAATCTCCATCAGGACGAGTGACAACCCCATCAAAACGTACTATTCGTTTGACACGGATCCCGAGGATGAATTTGACGAGTACACCCATCCAAGCATCCGTATCACATTGATGGGCAAAACGAGCTAGCCACCCAATGTGACAAAGGGACTGTCCCTTTGTCACATTATTCGGAGCGTAGGGCTTCCACAGGGTCTTTCTTGGATGCGCTGCGAGCCGGCAGCAGGCCGGCAACGACCGTCAGCAGCACCGAAATTACAATGAGCATCAGCGCGTCTTGAACGGGCAGGCTCATCAGGTTGGGCACCTGCTTGGCCGCAAGCGCCCAGGCATTAACCGGAAAGCTCACGGCCACCACGACGACAATGGCAAAGACGCCGGCAATGAGGCCTTCGATAAAGGTCTCGGCATTAAATACGTTGGCCACGTTGCGCTTTGACGCGCCGATCGCGCGCAGGATGCCAATCTCCTTTTTGCGCTCCAGCACGCTGATGTAGGTGATGATGCCGATCATGATGGAGCTCACCACCAAACTGATACTCACGAATGCGATGAGCACCAAGCTGATAGTATTCACGATGTCGGTCACCGAGCCCATGATGATGCCCATGTAGTCGGTATACGAGATTGCCTGCTCATCGTGGCCAGCAGCTTTGACCTGCTTGTTGTACGCATCGATGTAATCGAGCACGCGCTCCTTGGCCTCAAAGTCGCGCGGGAAAATCTTGACCGAAATGGGGTCCGCCTCGTCCGCATAGCCCAACGTGGTCAGATTGTTGTCGTAGGTGAGCTTCGACGCCTTGGCATAGCTCATCATGAGCGAGCTCAGGTCCTCGGCGTCCATGTTGAAGTGGATGGCACGAGCAAAGGCGCCCGCATCCACGCGCATGGCGCTCGCCAGGTTGGCAAAACTCGAAGACATCTGCGTCGCCATTTGGTCCATGAACCCTGCCGCACCCGCCTTGAGCTGGGTTGATACCGTCGTCGCAATCTGCTCGCTGACCGCCTTCATCACCTGATCCATAGACTGCTGCAAATACGGAGCCAGCTGCTTTTGCACATAGTCGCCCATCACCTGCTGCAGACGCTCGGCCAAGGCATCGCCGCCCAACGCCTTGAGCTGAGCCAGGCATTGCTGGGCTGCGGCATCATTCTCAAGATACGCCGAGAATGCGGCAGCAAGCTTTGACGCGTCCTTAAGATCTTCGGGCGACAGCGCCTTAAACTGATCAGACTGCAGAAAGCCCTCAAACAGCTGGTTGGCAAGCGTTCCTACCTGCTGCATCTGCTCGGGCGTGAGTTCCAGACCGTCAAAGATGCCCGAGAAATCTGGGGCCGGCGCTTTGGCCATGATGTCGCTGAAGTCGATGTCCTTCCCAACGCCCGAAAGGTCAAGGTCCAGCCCGGACAAGTCGATACCAGAAAGGTCTATACCGCCGGCCGCACCCGAGAGCGCCGACGTATCGAACGAGAACGCACTCTTCAGCGCCGCTTCGTCCACACCGAATATGCTGCCCAAATCCACGCCCTGTTTGGCCTCGCCTTGCAGTTCATCGAAAGACTTGCCCGTAAAGACATCCGTCTCGGGGTGGGCAAGCTGCTCCTGCACGATTTGCGAATCGGCAGCACGCTCCATAAGCTGGCGAGTCAGCGCATGCGTATAGGCAATGCCCGGGGACAATGCGCTCGCGTTTGCCGCCTCGTTGGGTCGCACCACGCCCACAATGCGCACGTCAATACCGTCGGCAACCTTGGCTTTCATAAAGTCGGCGTCGCCAGACATGTCAGTCCACATGCCGGTCTCTTCGTTTTTGCGATAGGCATCGGCCGGCGACAACACCTTAAACGTCGTGGACAGTGCATCGTCGTAGGTAAAGTCGCTGCCGGTCTTGGGCGTCTTGACCTTGCCGTCGGCCGTCATGGCACTGTTAACCAGGTCGTTGAGCTCATCGATATCCAGCGCGCCGATGCTGTAGAGCGTGTAGTCGCCCACCGTTCCGCGGCTCGAAAGCACCATCACGGCCTCGTTGGCGGACGTAGGCCAATGGCCGGCAACGACATCGTACTGGCTGTCGAGCAGGCTCTGGTCGTCAATCATCTCGTTAAAGACCGACGTTCCCATGGAATCCATGCTCACCGTTGCCGCCGAGCTCGCGCCTCCGCTCATGGCCTCGGTCATAGCGTTGGGAACAAGGCGAACGGGCTTCTCGTCGCCCTTACTCGAACGATAGACAACCGGCGTCACGCCGTAACCATACTGAATAGCGTTGACCTCTTTGTCGATACCGTTGCCGCCGTCGTCAAGCCATGCCTTAAAGCTCGTCATATCGTTAGATTTAACACTTGCGAACATGTCCTTTACGGCCGTGACCACAGGGATCTTATCGGTCCCCTGAGCCTTGCCGCCGGTAGCGCCATCGGACGAGTCCTCGCCCTTGGACGCCTCCTCATCCGTGCCCCCCTGTCCGCCCATCATAGACGACAGGTCGTAATCTTGTTTGGAAATCGTAAGCGGGTAGCTTGAGAGCGTGTCCTCCTCGACCTTTTTGATGTAGCCGTTTACGCCGTTGGAGAGCGCCAGAATCGCCGCGATGCCAATAATGCCAATCGAACCTGCAAAGGCAGTCATGGCCGTACGGCCCTTCTTGGTCATGAGGTTTCGGGCAGAAAGCCCCAGCGCCGTCATAAAGCTCATCGAGGTTTTGCGCGTGGGTTTTGCCTCGCGATGTGCGACCGTGGCCACATCAAAGGGGTCGGAATCGTCGGTGACCTTGCCGTCCGCCAGGCTGACGATGCGCGTGGCGTACTGGTACGCCAGCTCGGGATTGTGCGTGACCATGATGACCAGACGATCGCGCGCAACGTCCTTGAGCAAATCCATAACCTGCACGGACGTCGTTGAATCCAAGGCGCCGGTCGGCTCGTCAGCCAGCACAATCTCGGGGTCGTTGATCAAGGCGCGGGCAATGGCCACGCGCTGCATCTGCCCGCCCGAAAGCTGGTTCGGGCGTTTGTCAACGTGCTCGCCCAGACCAACCGTCTCGAGCGCCTTACGCGCACGCTGGCGGCGCTCGGCATGTCCCACGCCCGTGAGCGTAAGCGCCAGCTCCACGTTTTCCAAAATGCTCTGGTGCGGAATGAGGTTGTAGCTCTGAAACACAAAGCCAATGCGATTGTTTCTGTAGGCATCCCAATCGCGGTCGCTGAAATCCTTGGTCGAGATGCCATCGATCAGCAGGTCGCCGGAATCGAAATGGTCGAGTCCACCAATGACGTTGAGCATCGTAGTTTTACCCGAACCCGAGGGACCCAGGATGGCTACAAACTCGTTATCGCGAAAAGACAGGCTTACGCTGTCGAGCGCTACCTGCGTAAACGACTGCGTAACGTACCTTTTGCAAATAACTCTGAGATCCAGCATGGACGGCAACCTCTCTCGCGCGGGCGCGCTCGCCCGCTCCCCCGCCGTTCACGTTCGGCGCGTTTGTCCTACTCTATCCTCATTTTTGGCCGATACCAGTGAGGAATGTAACGAACCGCGCCAAAAAACGAACGGGACAGCACGCCGCATGGCGCACCATCCCGCATATAACATCCCCGATGCGACAAAGAGGCTGTCACTTTGTCACATTCCAATGCGCGCTACTTTTCGAGCCCGCACGGCATAACGTTAGCGCTGCCGCGGCGAGCCTCAGTCACGGCTGCAAAGAAGCGATAGCCGCCCGAGAAGTTAAAGCATTCAAAGCCATGCTGCGCCAAAATGCGGCAAGCAATGTAGCTGCGAATGCCGCTCTGGCAAATCACGTAGACCGGCTTGGCCCGGTCGAGCTCGCTCAGGCGATTGCGCAGATCATCGACGGGAATGTTTACGAAACCATCGATATGCCCGCGCTCATACTCCCCTTCCGTACGAACATCGAGCAGCTGCACGCTGCCATCGCGTGGCAAGTTGGGCTCATCCTCCCAATGCCACTGCGCCAGTATGCCGCGATTGAGGTTCTCGATCATAAAGCCCGCCATATTGACGGGATCCTTCGCCGATGAATACGGCGGCGCGTATGCTAGGTCCAAATCCTTAAGCCTATCGCCGCGCATGCCTGCCTGGATGGCAGTCGCCAGAACGTCGATACGCTTGTCCACACCATCGATGCCCACGATTTGCGCACCCAGCAGGCGCAATCCCTGCTTCTCGAAGACAACCTTCATGGTCATGGGCGTTGCACCCGGATAATAACCCGCATGCGAACCGGGCGACAGGACCACGCTGTCGCAGTCAATTCCCGCCGCGTGTGCCGCCTTTTCGGATAGTCCCGTGCTTGCCGCCGTCAAGTCGAATACCTTGATAACCGATGAGCCCAACGATCCGAGGTAGCAGCTGTCCATGCCGGCTATGACATCGGCGACGACACGCCCCTGCTTGTTGGCGGGGCCGGCGAGCGAAATGACCGCGTCCTCGCCGGTCACCTGATGCGTGACCTGCACGGCATCGCCCACGGCATACACGTCGGCAGCAGAGGTCTCCATGCGGTCGTTGACCACAATAGCCCCCTTGATGCCCAGTTCGAGCCCCGCCTCTTGCGCCAGATGGCTCTCAGGTGCCACGCCAATGGCAAGCAGCACCATATCGGCTCCGATAGGGTCATCGCCCGCAACATGGGTGACAACGCGGCCATCAACTTCCTCAAAACCTGTCACATCGGCCTTGAGGCGCAGATCGATACCGTGCTCACGCACCTCGGTATGCAAAAGGGTCGCCATGTCGTAATCCAGGTTGTTCATAAGCTGGACGGGACGCTGCAGAAGGGTCACCTGGAGCCCCAGCTCACACAGATTCTCCGCCGTCTCGACGCCAATGAAGCCGCCGCCGATCACGACGGCACTGCTCGGTCGCCGCTCTCGAACATAGCTGTGAATACGCAGCGTGTCCTCAACGGTGCGTAGGCTAAAGATTTTATCCGAGTCGATGCCCGGCAACGCAGGGCGAATCGGCTTTGCACCCGGCGACAGGATGAGCTTGTCATACGTCTCGACAAATTCCTCGCCCGTCAGCATATTGCGAACCTCGACCGTATGCGAATCGGGATGGATGGCAAACACCTCGTGACTCGTCTTGACCGCAATGCGAAAGCGATCCCAAAAGCCCTTGGGAGACTGCAGCGTCAATGCGCTCTCTTCTTCTATCACGCCGCCAATGTAGTACGGAAGCCCACAGTTGGCATACGATACAAAACCCGTGCGCTCAAAGATGACAATTTGGGCCTGTTCGTCGAGTCTGCGCAAACGTGCCGCCGCCGATGCGCCGCCCGCGACGCCTCCAACGATAACCACCTTCATAGCTAACGCACCACCTTTCCCGTGTAGCCGCTTATGCCGCCGATATTCTTGACACTGCCATACCCAGAACGCTTAAGAAAACTCACAGCTTGGTTGCTTCGCGCACCGCTCAGGCAATGCACGAAAAGCTGCGTGCCCTTTCGACGTATACCCATGATGCTACCCCGAAGCAGAAAAAAGAGTCGCTGTTTCCAGCGACTCCCCTTCAGTTGTCTGTCCCACGGACTTACTGTTCGCTCTTCGCGAGTGCCTGATCGATCAGTTTGTTGAGCGCCTCGCGCTGCTCAGCGGAGTTGATGCCGCCCATGATCGGCTCTCCCACAATGTTACCGTTCTGGTCGATCACGTAGGTGGTCGGGAACGAGTACAGGTTGGAGGTGAACTTTCCGGCCTCGCTGTCCGACTTAAACCAGATGTTCTTATACGTCACGCCCTTCTTGGAAAGCACGTCCTTGGCATCGGCCACCTCGTCTTTGTTGCCATCGAGCGTAAAGGAATTAACGCCCACGACCTGGCCGCCCTTCTCGGCAAGCTCCTTGTTGAGCTTCTCCAGATCGCCCAGCTCTCCCACGCACGGCTTGCAGGTGGTAAACCAGAAGTTCATGACGGTGACCTTGTTCTTGGAGAACAGCTCGTCGCTGTTTACATCGTTGCCGTCCAAGTCCTTGCCCTTAAAGCTGGGGAACTTCGTCTCCCCGCTCTCGCCGTTGGTCACGCCCGCGGTCGAGGCATCAACACTCTCCCCCTCGCCGGGCGTGCTGCCACATCCGGGGAACTCCTTCTCCAGCGCCATGAGCTTGTCCTCGATCTCCTTGACCTGCTGCGCGCCGGCCTTAAGCGTCTTAAGCTCGTCAGCCGCAAACTGATCCTTGGCGCCCTCGATGGTATCGAGCAAGAAGTCACCGTAGTTCTTGCCGTCCTCAATCATGGGAGTGTCTTTGTTGGCCGCAAGGAACACCTTTTCCCATAGGGCGTTATCGCTCGCAAAGATCTCGTTTTCCTTTTGCAGCAGCTGCTGGTACAGCTTGGCCGCCTCCTCGGCGCTCGACGGCTTTTGCGCTATGAGCTCGGCAATCTGCGCATCGCCGCTCGTAGCATCCTTCGCGTCGCCCTTGGGGGCAGAGCACGCCGCGAGAGTCAGCGCCAGCACGGGCAGCATCAACAGAGCCGCAATTTTTGACAGTTTCATGGTTCCTCCGTTTATATCGAAACTTATATAGGTACCTATTTGTTTTCGCAGGCTTGCGTGGACTGCGCGGGTTTGTCGCCCGTCACACCCAGCCCATAGCGAAAGCTAATAGCATCGACGGGGCACGCGCCCACGCATTTGCCGCAACGAATGCATTCGGCATGGTTGGGCGTACGCGTAACGTCCACGTCCATTTGACACACCTTGGCGCACTTGCCGCACGAGACGCATTTGCACTGGTCAACCTGGATCCCCAGTAAAGACACCTTGTTCATGAGCGCATAAAACGCACCGAGGGGGCAAATCCATTTGCAGAAGGGGCGGTAGAACAGCACGCTCAGCACCGCAACCGCAATGAGGATCGCGAGCTTCCAGGTAAAGAGCTTTCCCAGCGCGGAGCGGATTCCCACGTTCATGATGGACAGCGGAATCGCGCCCTCGAGCACACCCTGCGGGCAGATGTACTTGCAAAAGAACGGGTCGCCCATACCCACATCGTTAACCACCAAGACGGGCAGCAGCACCACGGCAAACAGTAGCACGGCATACTTGATGTACGTGAGCGGCTTGAGCTTTTTCGTGGAGAGCTTTTTGCTGGGAATCTTATGCAGAAGCTCTTGCAGCCATCCAAACGGACACAAAAAGCCGCATACAAAACGTCCCAGTAGCACGCCGATCAGAATGAGCGTTCCGGTGACGTAATACGAAAAGCTGAACTTAGACGATCCCACCACCGACTGAAACGACCCGATGGGGCACGCACCCGAGGCCGCTGGACACGAGTAGCAGTTAAGCCCCGGCACGCAGACGGCTTTGCCGGCTCCCTGGTAGATACCGCCCTTGGCAAAGTTAGGCAGGTGAATATTGGTCGCAAGCGTCGCCGCCGCCTGAATCAATCCACGAAATCGCGCTAAAAGATGCGATGCAGTGTTTTTTCTTTTATCCAATTCCGATACACTCCAAGCACAGCCTGATTGCCTTGGCCAGCACGGCATCTGCCTCGCCGCGCATAATTCCAAAGCCAACCATGGCTACCCCAACGATCAGCAAAGCCACCTGCGCCACAGGCTTAATCGCTTTGAACAATCTGACCACTCCTTTCGTTTCGCGACCCATTGGACCATACCGACTATAAAATCCGTGTTAAGCGTGAATGACTATGCAAGGAGAACGTTATGCGCATCTTGGTCGTCGAGGACGAGCGGGCGCTGTGCGATGCGATCGCACGCAGCCTGCGCAACTTGGCCTATAGCGTCGACTGCTGCTACGACGGGCAGCAGGCCCTCGATCTACTCGATGTCGAGACCTTTGATCTTGTCGTGCTCGACCTCAATCTCCCCCATGTCGACGGCATGACCGTGCTCAGGCAACTCAGGACAACTGATTGTGAGACCAAGGTGCTTGTGCTCTCGGCACGTGGCGAGGTCTCCGACAAGGTAGCGGGGCTCGATGCGGGCGCCAACGACTACCTCACCAAGCCGTTCCATCTTGACGAGCTGGCGGCACGCATACGCAGTCTCACGCTCAGGCGCTTTACGCAAAACGACGTTGTTCTAACCTGTGGATTGTTGAGCTTTGACACCAAGGCGCGCCTCGCCTCCGTGGGCGGCGAGACCCTATCCCTCACGCGCAAGGAGACCGGCATCTTGGAATACCTGATGCTTAACCAGGGGCGGCCGGTGAGCCAGGAAGAGCTTATCGAGCATGTATGGGACAGCAGCGTCAACAGCTTTAGCAACGCGACCCGCGTGCATATCTCGTCGCTGCGAAAAAAGCTGCGCGGTGCGTTGGGGCACGACCCCATCCGCAACCGAATCGGCGAAGGCTACGTTATGGAGGACGGCAAATGAAGCGGCTGTCGCTGCAGTGGCGCATCACGTTGATGACGGCACTGCTGATATGTTCAACCTGCGTACTTATGAATTGCCTGGTTGGCTACTCCGGCATGCGCTACATGGACTCGATCGGCAATGAACTATCGGCGCACAGCAAGGTGGAGGCGGCCTCGCCCAGCTCATTTGACCCGACAAACAAAGAGCTCGACGACGCGCTGACCATCGTCGTGAACGACGCCCAAGAATCGTTTGGCGCGACGAGCTGGTATATAACTGCGGCGGTGACGCTGCTCGGCGGCGTGCTGGCCTACTTTGTAAGCGGGCGCGCACTGCGACCGCTGCGCTTCTTTGCGACGCAAGTCGAGAGCGTGCGGCCCGACAACCTCGCTGACACAAAAATCAGCGAGGACGTGCCCTCTGAACTCAGGCGCTGCAGCGCGTCGTTTAACGACATGATTGCCCGCCTTGACGAGGGATTTTCCGCACAAAGACAGTTTACGGGCAATGCGGCGCACGAGCTGCGCACGCCACTTGCGCTCATGCAGGCCCAGGTTGAGCTTTTTTGCGCCGAGCACCCCGACGCCGACGCCGATACAGCGAGCCTGCTCGGGCTGCTGCAGGAGCAGACCGAGCGGATGACGCACATGACAAAGACCCTGCTCGAGATGAGCGAGCTGCGCAGTGTCCCTTGCAACGATGCGATTGACCTGGCGCCGATGATCGAAGAAGTACTCACGGACCTGGCGCCCCTTGCCGAGCAAAAGGGCATCGCGCTCGCAAGTGAGGGCGACGCGCAAACGATCGGCAGCGATACGCTAATCTATCGGCTGCTGTTCAACTTGGCCGAAAACGCCATACGTTACAGCGCGCCCAACTCGACCGTGCAAATCAACGCCTGCGCCGAAGGCGACCGTGTGCTGCTACGCGTGCGCGACCAGGGGCCGGGCATTCCCGAGCAATACCAGACGAGCATCTTTCAGCCCTTCTTTCGCGTCGACAAATCGCGCAGCAGGGCATACGGCGGCGTGGGGCTGGGACTTGCGCTGGTCTGGGAGATTGCCGCGCTCCACGGCGGCTCCATCGAGGTCGAAGAGAGCTCGGAGCGCGGAACGACCATGCTCGTGACTCTTCCCACTCGCGCACTCGGCTCATTAAAATAACGAACGGGATGGCACGCCGCGTGGCGTACCATCCCGCACATAATATCGAGGATGTGACAAAGGGACTGTCCCTTTGTCACATCTGCTAGTTCTCATCGCCTACCAGCTGAGTTAGCTTACTCCCACTCGACCGTGCCAACGGGCTTCGGCGTGAGGTCGTAGCAAACGCGGCAAATACCGGGGACCTCGGCGGTCACGCGAGCGGTAATGCGCTTGAGCAGCGCCCAGTCGAGCTCAGGCACCTCGGCGGTCATGACGTCGACGGTGTTGATGCAGCGAATAATGCAGGGCCAGTCGTAGGCGCGCTTGCCCTCGCGCACACCGGTAGCGCGGAAATCGGGCACTACGGCAAAGTACTGCCAGATGGTCAGGCCGGCCTTGTCGATCTCTTCGCGCACGATGGCATCGGCCTCGCGCAGCGCCTCGAGACGGTCACGGGTGATGGCGCCAAGGCAGCGGACGCCCAGGCCAGGACCGGGGAACGGCTGACGCTCAACCATGTTCTCGGGCAGGCCGAGCTCGCGGCCCACGACGCGCACCTCGTCCTTGTACAGCAGCTTAACGGGCTCGCAGAGCTCAAATTGCAGATCCTCGGGCAGGCCGCCCACGTTGTGGTGAGCCTTCACGCCATCCTGGGACTCCAGGATGTCGGGATAGATGGTGCCCTGGGCGAGGAAGCTGACCTCGTCGCCCACCTTTCGGGCCTCTTCCTCGAACACGCGGATAAACTCGGCGCCGATAATCTTGCGCTTGGTCTCGGGCTCGTCGACGTCGACGAGCTTATCCAGGAAGCGATCAGTAGCGTCGACATAGACCAGGTTCGCATCCATCTGGTTCTTGAAGACGTCGACGACCTGTTCGCTCTCGCCCTTGCGCATCAGGCCGTGGTTCACGTGCACGCAGATGAGCTGCTTGCCGATAGCTTTGATGAGCAGGGCCGCAACTACAGAACTGTCGACGCCGCCGGAAAGAGCCAGCAGGACCTTCTTGTCGCCAATCTGCTCGCGGATTGCAGCAACCTGCTCATCGATGAACACCTGGGCAAGTTCGGGAGTGGTGATACGCACCATGTCGTCGGGGCGCTTGTTGGGATCCATGCAAAGCTCCTTTTCGGTTCGATGGGAATGCGCTACACGTATGCAAACGCACCGTCATATGACCTCATTATATGCAGAGCGAGGTTCGTTTCCCATCGCTGCGACGGAGCTTTTTGTAGGGGTGGCAATTTTTCCTAATGTCGAGGTCAGCTAGGCTTCGGTAGTCACCTTGGGAGCATCGCCAATAGACTCTTCCTTTATACGTTCGGCATAATCGTAGGCGATAACCACAAATTCCAGTCCCGATCAACAGGGGTAAAATGGCTGCTAATGTTGCCAGCTGTTGGGAGATGGAAGATGGACTGCGATGGCTACCCGCGCATTCCCATGCCGTTGATGTGCACTGCCTTTGTGCCGGGGCAGATTGACGCTGCGGTTGCAGGCATTTCCGACCCCGATTCACGCACCATCGCCACGGCAGAAGCGCTGTACTTTCGCGGACAGGCCACACTCGCCGCCGAGACAGCACGCCCCTATCTTGACGTCACCGATCCCGCGCTGCGCTATTCCGCATGCTTTATCTGCGGATACGCCAGTCTGTCGCTCAACCGTATCGCCGACGCCCGCCGGTGCCTTGCGGGCATCCTCGATACGCCGGCCGACGAGGAATCGCCCGCCGTCCACGCCACGCATATCCTGTTCGCCTCGGCCGCGAGCGTCCTGCTGCACTTGCCTTCCCCGTATTCTGCCGAAGAGTTTTATCCACTTGCGGCGCACCTACCCGAAGGCCTGCGACTGTTCGCCAGCTACGTGATGGCGCACGCCTTGTATCTGCGCGGCGAATACGGCCGCAGCCTGGGCATGGCGGAAAACGCCCTAATTATGAAACAGGGAAGCTATCCCATCTCGGAACTGTTCCTGCACCTGGCAGCTTCCATGGCATGCATGAGCCTCAAGGACATCGACGCCGCAAAAGCGCATTTTGGAGCCGCTTGGGACATTGCGCGCCCCGACGGCCTTATCGAGCTCATTGGCGAGCACCACGGCCTTTTGCAGGGGCTCATCGAGGCATGCCTAAAAACGCAATACCCTGACGACTTCGCACGCATCATCGAGATCACGTACCGCTTCAGCTACGGCTGGCGGCGCATCCACAACCCCGATTCGGGCGAGGACGTTGCCGACGATTTAACGACCACGGAGTTCACCATGGCCATGCTCGCCTGCCGCGGATGGACCAACGCTGAAATCGCACGCCATATGGGAGTATCGCCGGGCACCGTCAAAAACCGCCTATCCGGCGTATACGCAAAGCTTGGCATCGGCACACGCGCCGAGCTGGTCGCGCACATGTTGCGTTAGCGACCGGGCTGCCAAGCGCATCGAACGCGTTCCGGAACCCGGCGCTTCGCTCGATCAATTTGGACATTTTGACCCTTGAACGGCACTACCGCCACGAAGCGTCTTCTCGCAAAATTGGATTATTTCCACCGATATTTGCGGGATGGGAGCCCAAAATGCTTGATCGCCGTTCGTTACTTGTTGCTGGAGCGTCCTCGCTGGCGAGCATTATGTTGCCTCGCGTGCCGGGATGCGAAAATGCCTTCCTGCTGCCGTTCGCGCCCACCGCGGCCTATGCCGACGAAGAAAACCCCTTCAAGGTCCTGGTGCTCTCGCGCACCATGTTCGGCGTGGTGGTGGTCGACGTCGCCAACAAGAATACGCCTATCGCAGGCGCCAAGGTCACGCTCACGTCGCGCTACGCCGCAGGCAAGCAGCTCACCGTCACGACCGATGACGAAGGCACGGCCATCTTTGAGGTCGCGCCGCTTTCGGAAGACTACGTGGACGAGGCAACGCTTCTCGACGCATACGACTTTAACGGCGGCATCTCCATTAGCATGGCGGGCTTCCGCGATGTCGAGATTCCCCTTGCGCGTATCCAGGGCGGCACCGCCATAACCGCACCCACACGTCCGCTCTCCGATGGCGAGCCGTACTTTCGACAGCTCACGTTCGACGAATGGGACATCCAGTACGCCGACGCCACGTTTATGGCAATGCCAGCGGACGAAGCAGCAAACGACCAGCCCGACACGCACGCTTTTACCGTGCAGGCTCATCTGCCGCAGGGCGGGCAGGCAACATTGCATATCAATAAAGTGATGCCCGCTGCGGGCAGCTCAACCGAAACCGTCACGCAGATCGGCCAGATCAAGGCCAGCGCATCAGGCGCGGATAATCTGGCGACGTTCACGCTCGAAGACAAGTTCCTCGATGCAGCGTCGAGCCTTCTGGAAGAAGGATGCAAGTTGCGCTTTGTCCTCGACTACCAGGGCAAGACCTATACACTCTCCTCCCCCATGGCCGTTGTCACTGCGCCGGCCGCAAAGGCGGAATCGGGCTCGACCACTATCGTCCCCACTACCATGGACCAAGAGATCACTCCGTTTGATTTCCCCGCGGCGTTTCCCGGCATCGGTGGTAATAAGTTCACGTGTTGGATGCCCGCATTTCCGATCCTCTTCGATTTCTCGTTTGCTGGATACGTGCTGTTTGGCGGAGGATACAAACCAGCCAGCTATATGAACGATTCGGGCAATCCGGATCCGGAGTACTGGAAGAAATCGCCGCGCGAGTCGGGCGCCAAGCAGGCAAACCGCTATCTCGACGAGATGGAGGGGAAGTGGAATCAGCACAAGAGCATGAGCGCCGGTTCGGGCACCGATCCAAGGAACACCAAGCTCCTTCGCCACCATTGCACGCTGCTGTTCACGATGGATATCGCCACGCAGCTGTACGGCTCGCTCGCCTACGATTGGGTGGGCAAAACCTGGGGCAACAACAACGACCCCGCATACGGCAATATTAAGGCCCTCTTCCAGGTAAGAACCGACCTCAATTGGACCGAGCAGTTTACCCTGGGACCGGTGCCGTTTTTCCTAAACGTCAACCCCTGGGTGCTAGCAAAACTGGCGCTCGCTGTGGGCGCCCACACGCACGGTAGCGGCGCGGCGTTTTTCAAAAACATTTCGCTCGACTATTCCAACACGTCGGGCTCGTTCACCATCCAGATCGGGCTTGCCGTTACCTTTGGCGCCGGCGTTGCGGGCGTCGCCTCGTCTGCCGTGCGCGGCGCCGCATCCCTCACGCTGTTCATCGGGTACGAGAAGGCAGATGGACACCAGCTTCCGCGACTGCGCGTAGGTGCAGACGTCGATGTCGACGTGATACTCCAGTTCGTAATGTTCAAGTGGACCACCAAGGCTTGGTCGGGATCGTGGCCCACACTCGCCGATTCGTGGGATATGTCAGTGAACAATGGCGATCAGTATGTGCTCCAGCGCTCTGAGCTGGCCTTGAGTGGAGATACGCCCTACACGCTGGATGCCCGCTTCGACTCAGCCGGCAACGCCGAGGCAGGTGGTGTGCCGCAATTTATCGCATCGGCCACCATCGTCACTAACGCCGAGCTGCTCGCACGCGCCGAGGTTGCAGCCACCGCGATAAACGTCGCGCCTGTCGTGCGCGATTGGGATCAAGCGGTCACGCGTATTGAGCTCGAGGCGGATGCAGAAAGCGACGACACGGGACAGATCGAGCATTTCGTCCATACGCTGATAGAGAACGACGAAAATGCCGCGCCGATGTATGGGTACGCCTATATCGGCCAAGCGAGGAACGCCGTTGCGGACCCCAACGCCAATTCTGCCGGTGTATCGGAGGACGAGCGTGGCGGCATCAAGCCCTCGAGTGACAACGTGCTGTTTACTGGCGTGCTCAGCGAAGCTCACATGAAGCCGGCAATGATTGCCGGCGCAGAATGCCTATTCCGTATCGCCTCGGTGCGCTACGGCGAGAATGGCCGCTCGCGCCTAGTGGTGCACACAAAGGCAAACGGCACGTGGTCCGCTCCCACGCCCGTGGACTTTCCCCTTGGGTTTGGCGAGGGCGACGTGGAGCGCGACGGCATATACGATTACGACTTCGACGTAGTGGAATATACGGACGGAAGAGGAAACCAAGACGCCTACGTGTTGCTGGTCTCGGGCGAGCGCCGCGACGGCGACAACACCCTTTTCGATGCGGCGAGCACATCCGGCATACTGTCCGTTGTGCGCCTGCGCATAAGCAACGGCGGAATTCGCGTGGTGTCGCATACGTCATGGCGCAGCATCTCGCGCGGCCGCCTGCAAGAGGATGGCTACCATTGCCTGCAGTGCCCGCGTATCACGGTGGGCAAGACGCTGGTCGACGGACGCCTGTCGGGTGCCTACCTCCACCGCCGCGGAACCACCGCAGAAAAGGCGCTCGGCAGCGAGGCTGAGGTTGCGCTGGAGTGCTTCACCCTGTGGTCGGACGTTTCGGGCGACAGCCTGACGTTCCGCCAAGTTCTCCGCTTTCCGCAAGCACCGTCAAGCATCGAGCTGGGCGTACCCGAAAATATCAACGGCAAAATGGTGGTGCCCGTTGCGTACGAGACCGCAGACGGTTGCGGCTGCGCATCGTACGCCGTGATCGGCCAGTCCATTGCGGGCTGGGGCGTTATGCCACCAGACGCCACGGTACCCCATGCGGCGCCGTGGCCACAACATTCGGGCTTTTTGGCCACCATCAACGGGCAGCTGCAGCATATTACTTGGACGCGAGGCGCATCGGCATTTGCAACGCAGCCCGTGGGTGCCGCAGGCTGTGGCCCGGCGTCGTTTAGCGTAAGCAACAACGGCAGGTGCGCGCTCTATGTAGAGAACACCGATGGCAAGGTGGGACAAACCTACGACGAAGAAGGCAACCCGGTAGCAGTGATGGGCAAGCACTTCCGCATCTTCGCCAGCACCTTGGCAGGCGATCTGTTCACGGAGCCGTTCGTGATGTGCGAGCTGAACCATCCCGTCGATCAGATAACGACATTTTTGACGTCGGGAGGCATGCTCTCCGCGCTCGCCACGCACATTGTGAGCGCGGAGAAGAGCGAGGCAGAGCTGCACGGCATCGAAGTGCCCTTGGTGGCGTGTGCCACTCCGACGGGCGCGGTCGCTACCTCGGGCGCGGTGGTGCCCGGAGCAGCAGGCGAATCCTTCATGGTCACGGTGCGAAACGACGGCAACACTTTGCTGACCGCCGGTACGATCGATCTGTACCGAGAGGGCTCCGGCCAGCCGTTCTCCAGCGCATCCATCGGGTTCGGAGCGAACGCACGCATGGCTTCGATCTACGATCCAGAGCTTGCCGAGGATGCTTCGGCCAACGATATGGCACGCGTGAAATACGCGCTCGAGACGCTGGGCGCGCGTTTTGCAACGCACCCGCTGGTAGCCGACAACGGCAACGCCGTGCTGGCACCGGGTTGCACGGCACAGTTCCGCATGAGCTTCGCCATCCCCGAGAGTTGGAGCGACGAAGTGGGCAAACGCGTAACGCTCTACGCAAAGGCGCGCGACCTGGTGGCGCTCGACCCCGTGACGCTCGAGGAAATCCGACCGGGTGCAAACTCGGCGCTGGGTGCCGTGCTGCACGAGCTTCACGTGTCCGATGCAGCATGCGAACGCTCGGAAGTGCAGGTCGGCGTATGCGACAGCGCGGATACGACAGGACTTCACGACGCCCCGATGACGGCGGACGGCGATGGTGGCTCGAGTGGCGGCGGTACTGACAAGGGCGGCGGCTCCGGCGGAAGCAGCTCCGGTGGCGGCAAGGACCACGGCAATAACAAGCGCTCCGGAAAAGCGGGCGCGCTTGCGGGCACGGGCGACAGCAACGTCCCCCTAACCGCAGCCGCAGCAGCACTCGCCGCAGCTGGTGCCGGCCTCGTCGCCTACAGCGCCCGCCGCACGGCGCTCGAAACCGACACCGCCAATGAGGTCAATTCGGATAAGCCTCGCTAGCTCCTAGTTACTTTTGTGAGAGACGCCGACTCGGCTCATCGAACGTCAAAATGGGCTGGTTCTGGATACCCAGAGCCAGCCCATTACGCATTAGATGTCGTCAGAGGAGTCGAGTTCTGCCTCGAGCTTGGCACGGCGTCTTTTCGCCGTGAAAAACGTTGCGCACAGGGCAGCAAACGTGGCCGCGAAAATCGTCGCACCGCAGAACACACCCGTGGCCAGGTTCGCCAACCAAAAGACGCTTTCGAGCGGTACGATCTGCGCCTCAGCGATACAGCGCATTGCGGCAATAACAAGCGCGAACGCGGCGCCGCTAAGACCGCTGACAAGCATGAAATACCCAACAGGAAGATGCTCGGTTTGCCCAAAACGATTGGTATCGACATAGCCCTTCCGCGTTTGCAGTCCTGCGCAAATCAACATCACGATAACGAGCCACAAATACATGGCTGCCTCGAACGGCGTTGCAAAGCCATGCGGCATTTCACTAGCGTCGCTGTGAACCCACGCAACCTGTCGAGCTATAAACTGGTAGAAAAAAATCATCAACATGCCAAACGAAAGCAGCACGAAACCAATCTTGTAGATCTTCGCGTTCTCAGCCTCCAGGCGTTCATCCTTTGGGCCGGCATATTCACGCCACTTTTGCACGATTTTCAGATCTTCAAATTTCATAGCGAACTCCTAAAGAGCGTCAGGGTCGACGTCGCTCTCGTCTTCCCAAAACAAGTCGTTCAACGTGACGCGTAGCGCTTTACAGATTGCCACGCACAAATTGAGCGTGGGGTTGTAGCCGCCCGCCTCGATCAGGCCGATGGTCTGGCGCGTAACGCCCACGGCTTGGGCTAAGTCGGCTTGCGAAAGGCCAACCGCCGCGCGCGCCGCCTTCATGCGTAGGTTCTTTTTGCCCGGCATGGAGTTCCTTTCGTAGTAATGGACAGATATCCGTTGCAACATGACAGAAATATATTGCATCCATCAGAAGATGTCAACTATATCTGTCATTATGGAAACCATGCTCGTCATTGCGCGCGCGATGCCCCGCTGTACCCGAAACCGCGCGAGGCACTGGCCCTGTTCATCGAGCACCAAAAGGGCTGGCCCCGATAACTCGGAGCCAGCCCTGAGTCGTCTGACGTGAGAATCGCGGCGTTATTTGAGCTTCAGTGCCTCCATCATGGGCACGGCGGCATCCCAGTCGATCTTCCAGCCGATCGACACGCGGACGGTTTCACCCGTTGCGGGAGCCGTCGCAAACAGCGTATGGCCGTTATCGGGACCGGTAAAGCGCAGCCACGTTATGCCATTGTACTCGACCTGATCGGTTGTTGTCTCCTTGCCTTCGTAGACCTGCTCTAGGCTTGCAACCTCTTCCTCCGGCGAGCGCGGGAAGATGCTGATGTTCAGGCGTCCTCCAGTCTCGTCATGGAAGAAGTTTGCCTTTTCGCGCTCTTCGTCGGACGAATCCAGCGTGTACCCATCGGCGGCCTCGATGCTGTACGATGCGCAGTCGATGCCCGTTAAATCTGCCTTCTCGCCAGAATCGGCCGCGCCGCCGGCCGCCTTGAACTCCTTGGTCTCGCAGTCCGTGGTGTCGAAGTACATGGCCTCATGATTCTTGGCGGGGGCGTAAGCGTCTACGAACTCGACAGTGATGGGCCCGTAGTACGCCGTCTTGGGCGCCCAGAAATACACGTACTCAACGGTCTCGCCCGGACCGATATCTGGCCTCTCGGAAAGGTCAATTCCCTTGTGCAGATCATCGGGAGCCTCGCTTGCAACGTAGTCGAGCACGGCCGCCTTGCCGGAAGTAAACAACGGGTCGCCTGCCTCAAGATCGCCCTGGGCAGCATGCACGTTAAAGGAACTGAACGTCCTGTTCTTTGTGTTGTTGTTGGTAATCTTGATGTGCAGGTAAAAGCCGTCCTGCTTCTTGGCATCACCGCGATAGAACGTACCGTGGTCTACCGACTCATAGGTTATGCCAGCCACCTCGACCGTCTGCGACTCATAGGCCTTGGCCTTCTTGGACTTCTCCTGCACAGGTGCGCTCCCGCCCGAGCCACTCGGCGCATTACCGCCGCAGCCGGCAAGCGTACACGCCAACACAGCCGAAAGCGTCACGGTGGGAATTCCTAACAGCAGCTTCTTCGTCATGGGCTTCATCATCCTCACCGCTCCTTTCGGCTTGTAGCTCATCCGTTGCCCGAGTCGCAAGTCGACTCCGTGGCATCGGCTTCCACTATGAGCGTATGACGAAACGCGGCGCCGGCGAAGTGACCCACGGCCCAAATAACGACCCGTCAGCGTTCCTTATGGGCCAAAGGGACTCACACACGCACGCCCGTGGCCCATAAAACGAGACGCTTGTCCCAATGTTCGATTCGATCCATCCGCAAACAAAGTAGGGCGCCTCCAGCCGCCTTCAAACTTACTCGGGCAGAATCAACTCGGTCTTGTCCGAGTAAACGCCGTTCCATCAAATTCCGAACGATTGTTCGATGGATTTCGTGTTGGTTGGAATCGTCTGTGGGCTGGGCTATGCTACCTTGACTATCTATATGACTAAAACGCAGCAAAGGAGCACCGAGAGAGCGAGCATGGCAAAAAACACCGCAAACTATGGTAACGACAGTATTCGTCAGCTCAAGGACGAGGAGCGCGTACGCCTGCGCCCCGCCGTCATCTTTGGCTCGGACGGACTCGATGGCTGCGCGCATGCTGCCTTCGAGATCCTGTCCAACGCCGTTGACGAGGCACGCCAGGGCTACGGCAAACTTATCACCCTTACCGCCTTTCGCGATGGCTCCATTCAGGTAGAGGATAACGGCCGTGGCTGCCCGCTCGACTGGAACCCTTCCGAGAAGCGCTTTAACTGGGAGCTCGTCTTCTGCGAGCTCTACGCCGGCGGCAAGTACAACAACAACCAGGGCGGCGACTACGACTTCTCGCTCGGCACCAACGGCCTGGGCTCCTGCGCGACCCAGTACGCTTCCGAGTACATGGACGTCACGGTTTGGCGTGACGGTAACAAGTACTCCCTGCACTTTAAGAAGGGCAAGGTCGTCGGCGCCAAAAAGAAGGCACTCGAGATTGAGCCCAGCGACGAGGACCGCACCGGCACCGCCATCAAGTGGCGCCCCGATCTTGAGGTCTTTACCTCCATCAGCATCCCCCACGATTGGTATCGCGAGACCATGCGCCGCCAAGCCGTGGTCAACGCCAGCGTGACCTTCCGCCTGCGCATCGAGGGCGACGATGGTGAGTTTTCCGAAGAGGATTTTTGCTATCCCAAGGGCATCGAGGACTACGTGCTCGAGAAGGTCGGTACCGACTACCTTACCGAGCCCTTCTTTATCGAGGCCGACCGTCGCGGTCGCGATCGCGAGGACCTGCCCGATTACAATGTAAAAATCACTGCTTGCATGTGCTTCTCGCGCACTTTCATGATGCAGGAGTACTACCACAACTCATCGTGGCTCGAGAACGGCGGCTCACCCGAGAAGGCCGCCCGTAGCGCTCTGACCAGCGCCATCGATGCCTACATTAAGCAACAGGGCAAATACAACAAAAACGAGAGCGGCATTAAGTGGCAAGACGTCCAGGACTGTCTGGTGCTGGTAACCAACTGCTTCTCCACCCAGACGTCCTACGAAAACCAGACTAAGAAGGCCATCAATAACCGCTTTATCCAGCAGGCCATGACTGCCTTCTTTAAGGAGCGCCTCTCGACCTACTTGATCGAGAACAAGGACGCCGCCAACAAGATCATGGAGCAGGTGCTCATCAACAAGCGTTCGCGCGAGAACGCCGAGAAGACACGCCAGAGCATCAAAACCAACCTGCAGCAAAAGACCGACATGGCCAACCGCGTGCAGAAGTTCATCGACTGCCGCTCCAAGGACAAGAGCCGCCGCGAGATCTACATCGTAGAGGGCGACTCGGCAGCAGGCGCCATTCGCACCTCGCGCGATGCCGAGTTCCAGGGCGTTATGCCCGTCCGCGGCAAGATCCTCAACTGCCTAAAGGAAGATTATCCGCGCATCTTTAAGTCCGACATCATCATGGACCTTATGCGCGTGTTGGGCTGCGGCGTGGAGATCAAGGACAAGCGCATCAAGAACCTTGGCGCCTTCGACCTGGACAACCTCAACTGGAACAAGGTCATCATCTGTACGGACGCCGACGTCGATGGGTACCACATCCGCACGCTCGTGCTCACCATGCTCTATCGACTGGTGCCCACGCTTATCGACGAGGGCTACGTCTATATCGCCGAGTCGCCGCTCTACGAGATCAACTGCAAAGAGAAGACCTACTTTGCCTACACCGAGCTCGAGAAGAACGGCATCCTCAAAGAGATCGGCGACCAGAAGTGCTCGATCAACCGCTCCAAGGGTCTTGGTGAAAACGATCCGGACATGATGTGGCTCACCACCATGAACCCCGAGACGCGCCGCCTGATCAAGGTGGAGCCCGAGGACGTCACCAAGATGGAGACCATGTTCAACCTGTTGCTGGGCAACGACGAGGCGGGCCGTAAGCGCCATATCTCCGAGCACGGCAAGGAATACCTGGACCAGCTGGACCTGCAATAGCAGCAAATCGATAACGACGGCCCATAAGAAGTTCAAGAGGATATCGTGGCAAAGAAGAAGACGAAGAACCAGCCAAAGAAAAAGCAGGTCAACGCCGAGAACGTCATCGGCCTGCACTCCGAGGTCACCGATCAGCCGATCACGCAGACGCTCGAGGTCAACTACATGCCCTACGCCATGAGCGTCAACGTCTCGCGTGCATTCCCCGAGATCGACGGCTTTAAGCCCTCGCACCGCAAGCTGCTCTACACCATGTACAAGATGGGTCTGCTCAAGGGTGAGCGCCAGAAGAGCGCCAACATCGTGGGCCAGACCATGAAGCTCAACCCGCACGGCGATGCCGCAATCTACGAGACGATGGTGCGCCTGGCAACCGGCAACGAGGCACTGCTCGCCCCCTTCGTGGAGTCGAAGGGCAACTTTGGCAAGTATTATTCGGGCGACCTGAGCTACGCCGCCTCGCGTTACACCGAGGCCAAGCTCTCCCCCATCAGCGCCGAGATCTTCAAGGACATCGATAAGGACCCGGTCGACTTCGTCGACAGCTACGACGGCGCCATGAAGGAGCCGCGCCTGTTGCCCACTACGTTCCCCAACATCCTCGTCTCGGCCAATAAGGGCATCGGCGTCGCCATGGCGTCCGACATCTGCGGTTTCAACCTCAACGAGGTCTGTACCGCCACGATGCACTACCTCAAGGACCCCGACTGCGATCTGCTCGAGTACATGCCCATGCCCGACTTCTCGACCGGCGGCGAGATCATCTACCGCCGCGAGGAGATTGAGAAGATCGTCGAGACCGGCCTGGGCAGCTTCCAGATTCGCTCCCGCTGGCGCTGGATTCCCGAAGAGCGCATCATCGAGGTCTACGAGATCCCCTACACCACCAAGACCGATGTCATCATCGAGCGCATCGTCAAGCTCTCCAAGGAGGGCAAGGTCAAGGAGATCGCAGACATCCGCGATGAAACCGACCTTTCGGGTCTGCGTATCGCCATCGACCTTAAGCGCGGTGTCGACCCCGACAAGCTCATGGCCAAGCTCTATCGCTCGACCACGCTGCAGGATTCGTTCTCGTGCAACTTCAACGTGCTCGTCGACGGCTATCCCCGTGTTATGGGCGTGCGCCAGATTCTGCACGAGTGGGTCAAGTGGCGTATTGAGTCCACGCGTCGCCGCATTAACTTTGACCTGGGCAAAAAGTCCGAGCGCCTGCACCTGCTGCACGGCCTTGAGGCAATTCTGCTCGACATCGACAAGGCCATCGCCATCATCCGCGGCACCAAGCTCGAAGCCGAGGTCGTGCCCAACCTTATGCGCGGCTTCGATATCGACGAGACCCAGGCCGAGTTTGTTGCCGAGCTTAAGCTCCGCAACATCAACGAGGAGTACATCCTCAACCGCACCAAGGACATCGCCAAGCTCGAGGGTGAGATCGCCGAACTCGAGGAGATCCTCTCGAGCGAGGACAACATCAAGAAGGTCATCAGCGACGAGCTGGCCGCGGTCAACAAGAAGTACGTGATGCCGCGCCGCACGGGCAGGATCGAGCCCCATGAGGTTATCGAGGTAAGCTTGGAGCCCGAAGTCGAGGAGTACCCGGTCACCATCATGCTCTCGCACGATGGCTACCTTAAGAAGATGACGGACCGCGTGCTCAAGAAGGCGACCACGCTCAAGTACAAGGACGGCGACAAACCCTTTATCGAGTTCCCGTCCGCCAATACGCACGAACTGCTGGTCTTTACCAGCAAGAGCCAGGTATACAAGTGCAAGGTCGCGGCGTTTGAGGATACCAAGTCGGCCCAGCTGGGCTCGTACCTGCCGACCGATCTTGAGATGGAACCCGATGAGAGCGTGATCTGGGTTATCGACCCTGAGGACTACAAGGCCGACGTTCTCTTTGTCTTTGAGAACGGCCGCGTGGTGCGCGTCGCGCTTGCCGGATACGTCACCAAGACCAACCGCAAGCGCCTTAAGAACGCCATCTACGGCGGCAGCAAGCTGCTGTATGCGCAGGTGCTCAAGGAGGACCGTGACCTCGCGCTGGTCTCGAGCGACTACCGTCTGATGAACTTCAACACGTCGTTGCTCAAGACCAAGACGACCACCAACACGCAGGGCGTCCAGGCCTTTACGGCCAAGAAGGGCCGCTCGGTCACCACCGTCGGCACGACCGAGGAGATTCTTGGCGCCGGCGTCTCGGCCGAGAAGTTCACCGCGCAGAGCCTGCCCTCCGCCGGCGCCCTCATGAAGGAAAATGACATGCCGAGTTTGTTTGACTAAAACAACGGCGACTAAACCGTCATGGTTGTACAAAGCAGCGGGGCCCGGAGCGCAGTAAACGCTGCGCCCTGGGCTCCATGCATTACACCAGCATCATCCCTATAGACAAAATGCCGCATAAAGTGGAACAGACATAAGCCCATCATTCATTCCAAAGGGCTTAGTCGATAGCCTGATAAGGCGTACGCCCGGATGGGTCTTTTTAAGTGAGGACAGGCTTCGAGATCTTGTGTTCTCTACCGCCTTGACTTCAATCGCAGACAAGCATCCCTGCTTCTCTACTACAAAGTCGATTTCCGCACGATTATCTCGCGCCCAATAATGCAGCGGATAGCCCATGGCTGAAAGCTGTTGGGCGACGTAGTTTTCGGTAAGTGCACCCATGAATGTGCCGCCGATGCCGGCAAGAATATCGGCGCGTTGAGCACCGGCCTTGGAGACGAGCAGCCCTGTATCCGCCTGATAGATTTTAAAAGCAGAAGGGTTAACGAAGGCCTCTAAAGGGCTTTCGATCTGCCCGACTAGGGTGCAGCGCGCCACCGTACCCGACAATACAAGCCAGTCGAGAGCATCTCCAAAGAGAGACGCATTGCCCCCCGCTCGCACTACCTTGTATTGAAATTTGCGATTCTCTTTGGCAAGCTGCTGTGGAATGGAATCGAAGCACGCACGCGTCTTTGCGCTCAAGCGTTCATCAGCATATTTATTGGTGTCGGCGGAATATCCGTCGAGAATAATCCGATGCTTTTCGGCCACATCAATGATTGACTGATCATCGATATACGTTTGGACCGCCTCGGGCATTCCGCCAACAACAAGATACTGTCGATAGAGCCTAAGCGCCTTTTCATGAAGGCTTGGCGCAAGAGGACCCATTAACTCGAATGACGAGCGTATCTCGTCGACCAGCTGATCGTGCCCCATTGCCCAGAGAAACTCCTCGAAATCGAGTGGAGTCATTTCGATCAAGTCGGTCTTTCCGACGGGGAACGAATACGACTGATGGTTAATGGCAACCCCAAGAAGCGACCCAGCAGCCGCAACGTAATACTCGGGAGCATCTTCGCAAAAGTATTTAAGGGAAGTGAGCGCTTCCTCGCATGCCTGGATCTCGTCAATGAACAGTAAGGTTTTGCCAGGCACGATACGCTGTCCCGTACGAGCCTCGATCGCGCGCACAATCGAATGAGGGTCAAGACCGCCCGAAAAATCCGCTCGCGCCGACCGGTCGTTCTCAAGATTAACGTAGACAACCGATTCGAAAAGATCCTGGGCGTACGTTCTGAGCAAATAGGTCTTGCCACACTGGCGCACGCCTTTGACCAGCAAAGGTTTTCTATCAGCTCTGTCTCGCCATTCCCTAAGGAGCTCGTCTGCCTTGCGACGCATACGCAACCTTCCCTCATGAACTTCTGTTTGACAATATTTTAACGCTGATTAATTTGTTTTCAGTTATTTTTCTGCGTTTAAAAATTGTTCTATACGGCGCTTGAGGGAATGCGCCCCTATCTCTTGGTAAGGATAGCAAGCATTTCCACCAACGCTGATTGCCATGCGTTCTTCTTGTCCTTAGGCCAGCTTGCGAGCGAGCTCTCGCACCTCTTCCAGCTTGGACGAAGAGGCCATGCTGTCGCGCTCGGTCATACCGCTGATGGTGACAATGCCCTGGTCCTCCCACTTGCAGTACGCGCAGGTTGACTTGTACATAGCGATCGCCGCATCATAGACACCCTCGCTGTGGCTATCGAGCAAAAGGGCCGTCTTGGTGAACGGGAAACCCGTGGCACCGAAGGCGTACAGGCGGTCGATGGCGGCTTTCTCCTGCGCGGTGATATCGAACCAGTAGATGGGCGAAGCGAAGACAACCATGTCGGCGTCTATCAGTGACTCGATCACGTCGGCCATGTCGTCCTTCTGCACACAGGTGCCCTCATGGGCAAAGCAGTACTGGCATCCCAAGCAGCCGGCGATCTTCTTGCTGGCAACGCGGACGACCTCAACCGCATTACCGCCCTCACGCGCGGTCTCGGCAAACACCTCGACCATGGTATCGGTATTGGCGCCCTTACGCGGGCTGCCGCTCAATACAACGATATTCATAGGATTCCCTCTCCCTCATGCTGCAGGCGCGCAGCATGCTTTCTTGTAACCAAAACGAATGGTGTTAATCAATCGCCAGCAGGCCATATCTCTTGTTCAAGTTCCCTAAAGAAGCTCAAGACGATTGCGATTGCCTTATACAACGTCGAAAATCAAAGAGGGCCCATAGCAACGCCACCTACCTGAAATGACATGCGGTCAAGACGAGCTACGAGGATCGTGACGAGCCGATACCGCCCGCATGCCCCCTTCGGAATAGGCGCTGAGCAGCTCCTGAGCGTGGGCAAACTCGGGCCCTCGCCTCCAACCGAGCAGGCGGTTGACCGCGAGATTTCCCTGGACGTTGTGGACAAAGAGCAGATAGGCGTCCTCGCGCGAAAGCCCAGTCTCCTCCATGATCGAGGGAACCATCTGCTCGGCGCCGCGCTCGACGACGCGCTGTGCCACCCGGGCGTACGCGTCGTCATCCGAGTAGAGCAGATAATAGTCATCGTTTGCCGGCGGACGCTGGCAGAGGGCGCCCGCCTCCGTTCCCTCGAGCGGCGGCACCGCCGCCAATGCCTCATCGATAAGCGCGTCGAGCAGCGCGTACTTGTCCTCGTAACGCAGATAGAACGTTCCCCGGTTGATCTCGGCGCGGCGGCAGATGTCCGCCACCGTCATCTTCGCGAAGCCGACCTCGGCCAGCAGCGCGAAGAACGCCTCCCGTATGACCGAGAGTGTATAGCGTCGGCGACGATCGATCTTCCCCGCTTCCATTACCCCTCCAATTGCAACGCTCGACAATGCCCGGCAAACGCTCGTTTATCGACAACAGGCCGAAGCTGTTCATTGCTCTTAAGCAAATCGACATGGATACTTTTTATAGACACCTGTTTATAATAGCTGAAAGAAGGTATCCAGTGACCCTGTACGAGCAGCTCGTTATCGAGCTCACCAACCGATCGTTTTCCCTTCATGCCGCCTACCGCAGCGGCGGCACGCCCTATGAGCTGAGTGACCGCGAGCCCGAGCCCTACGACCAGCAAATCAGGGACTTCGCCCGCATGATCGAGGAAGCCGATTGCGTGCTGGTGGGCGGGGCCTCTGGGCTCTCCGCGGCGGGCGGCGGCGACTTCTATTACGAGGACAACGCAACCTATCGCAAGCATTTCGGCAAATTCGCCGAGCGTTACGGTTTCAAGGGCGCTTTCGAGGGGTCGTTCTACCGCTGGCCCACCGCCGAGGCGCGCTGGGGATACCTCGCCACCTTCCTCGACACCACGCTCAACGCCCCGCTGCGCAAGCCCTACAAGGACCTCGACGCCATTCTCGCCGAGAAGGATTTCTTCGTGCTCACCACCAACCAGGACACGCAGTTTGTGAAGCTCTATCCCTGGGAGAAAGTGGCAGAGATCCAAGGCGACCACCGCTTCTTTCAGTGCTCCCGCTGTTGCACCGACGCGGTGTGGGATGCGGTCGAGCCGGTCTCCAACATGGTAGAGGCCATGGGAGACGGCCTTGAGGTTCCGACAGAGCTCGTGCCGCGCTGCCCGCACTGCGGGGCAGAGGCGTTCCCCTGGGTTCGCGGCTACGGCAACTTCCTGCAGGGCGAACTCTACGAGGAGCAGTACCGCAAGGTGTCCGAATGGCTCGACGCGCACGCACGGCAGAGGATCCTCTTCCTCGAGCTGGGTGTGGGCCGCATGACGCCCGCGTTTATCCAGGAGCCGTTCTGGGCCCTCACGGCGCAGTTACCGCAGGCCAGCTACATCGCCGTAAACAACAAGACGCAGTTTCTCCCCCGCGCGATCGAGGATCGGGGGCTCGCCGTTCGCGCCGACATCGCCGACGTGCTTGCCGACGTGCGCAAGACGCTGAGGAGGTAGCGCATGGAGACGGCGAAAGCAGTTCGCATAGGCAGGGCGCTAGCCGAAGCGGATCTTGTCATCATCGGCGCTAGCAACGGACTGGACATAGCAGAGGGGCTCAACCTTTTCTGCGCCGATGCTCATTTCCAAGAGGCGTACGGGGGCCTCGCCCAGGCAGACGGCATCGGCTGCATACTGCAGGGGCTCGCTTCCCCGGATGCCAGCGTGCGACGCCGATGGGCCGAGCGGTTCCATCAAAAGGAGTATCTCGAATATGAGCCCGGCTCGCTCATGAACGGGCTGCGGCGTCTTACGGAGCACGCCGACACCTTCGTGGTCACATGCAACATCGACGGGCACTTCGCGCGCGCCGGGTTCGACGAGGAGCGCGTGCTCGAGACTGAGGGGAGCACGCGCACGTCGGTTGACGAGCGGCGCCTCGCCCATCCAGACACCCTCGCCATGACCCAGCTCGACGAGCTCGCGCGTCTTGTGCAAGCCCATCGCAACGGCAGGGTCGCCATCCTCGAACTTGGCGTGGGACTGCACAACGGCGTCATAAAGCGCATGCTCGCCCAGATCGCGAACGCCTGCGAGCACGCCACCTACATCGTGTTCAACTACGGCCAGGCCATGGCGCCCGACGCTTCGTGCGAGACGATTCTCGTTGACGGCGATATGGCCCCGGCTTTCGAGGAGATCGCCCGATGCCACCCCTAGAAAGAGAAGCGCGTAGGCTTCGAAGCCTTATCGACGATGCCGACGCCATCATCGTCGGCATCGGCTCGGGCATGTCGAGCGCCGCCGGGTTCAACCATTACAACCGCGCGGGCATGGCGCGCGCAGGAATGGCGGACTGGCAGCAAGCCTTTGGCTTCAAGAGCCTTTTCGACGGCTTCTACCACCTCTACCCCAGCCTCGAGCAGCAATGGGCATACTATGCGCGATACATCGACTTCATGCTGCGCGAGCCGACCTCGCAGCCCTATCTCGACCTACGGTCCCTCATCGGCCATAAGGACTACTTCATCCTGAGCACCAATGTGGACACCCAAGTCGAGAAGACGTTTCCCACCGAGAGGATCTGCAACTATCAGGGAAGCTTCGCGCACCTTCAATGCAAGCAGCCATGCTGCGACGAGCTCTTCGAGGCGAGCCCCTACGTCGAGCGCATGCTCGCGGGCATGGCGGGGTTCGAGATCCGCAGCGAGGATGTCCCCCGATGCCCGCACTGCGGCTGGCAGCTTGTGCCGTGGGTGCGCGACGACACGTTTCTGCAGGGTGCGGCATGGCGCGAGAGCCTCGGACGATACGAGCGCTTCGTGCGCGAGCGCAGCGATCGCCGCGTGCTGTTGCTGGAGCTCGGCGTGGGCGAGATGACCCCCGGCATCATCACGCTCCCGTTCTGGAGCATGACCGCGAAGCTGCCGGATGCGCACCTGCTGAGCGTAAACATCTCGGGCGGCTCGGCTCCGCTGCAGCTTGGAAGCAAGGCAGGGGCGATCCAGGCCGATTTGGGCGCCCTGCTCTCGGTGGCGCGGGCAGGTGGCGAGTAACGCGGAGCGGTAGACGCGCAATGAGGTTTTAGCCGCAGCCTCCGAACGAGAGGGCTCGGAGGCTGGTATTCCTGAATCGCAGGTCACGATGGGTTATCGGAATCGCGAAGAGCGGATACCGCCAGTAAGCCCCCTTCGGAATAGGCGTTGAGCAGCTCCTGGGCATGGGCGAACTCGGGGCCTCGTCTCCAGCCGAGCAGGCGGTTGACGGCCAGATTGCCCTGGACGTTGTGGACGAAGAGCAGGAAAGCGTCTTCGCGTGAAAGCCCTGTTTTCTCCATGACCCAGGGAACCATCTGCTCCGCTCCGCGTTCTATGACGCGCTGGGCTACGCGAGCGTATGCGTCGCTGTCCGAATAAAGCAGGCGATAATCGTCGTCTGCCGGCGGACGCTGGCAAAGCGTTGCCGATTCAACCCCCTCAAGCGGGGGAGCCGCTGCCAATGCCTCGTCGATAAGCGCATCGAGCAGCGCGTACTTATCCTCGTAATGCAGATAGAACGTTCCCCGGTTGATCTCGGCGCGGCGGCAGATGTCCGCCACCGTCATCTTCGCGAAGCCGACCTCGGCCAGCAGCGCGAAGAACGCCTCCTGTATGACCGAGAGGGTGTAGCGCCGCCGGCGGTCGATCTTGGTTTCTCCCATCGCCTCTCCAATCTGAGTCGTTTGACAATGTCCAGTAGCTGTTCGTTTATCGACAGGTGCACGCGTTTGTTCATTGCCCCTGCGAAAATCAACAAGGATACTGTTTATAGACACCTGTTTTTTATAGCTGAAAGGGAGCACGGATGACCCTGTGCGAGAAGCTCGGCATCGGGCTTGTCAGCCGATCGTTTTCCCATCGGGCCGTCTATCGAAACGGCGGCACGTCATACGATTTGAGCGATTGCGAGCCTGCTGCTTGCAAGCAAGATATCGAGGTTTTTGCCCGCAAGGTGGGGGAGGCTGATTGCGTGTTTACGGGAGAGGCAGGTAGGCAGGCGTTATGAGCATCTGCATCAAAAATCAGATTCAGAATATGAATATCGTCATCGGCTGCACGGTGGGGTGTCCATATTGCTATGCCCGTAACAATGTGAAACGTTGGCATATGATTGACGACTTCGCTGATCCTGCGTTCTTCCCGAGCAAGCTCAAGATGATGGAAAAGAAACGCCCGCAGAACTTTCTCCTTACCGGCATGAGCGATCTCTCCGGGTGGAAGCTGGAATGGCGAGACGAGGTATTTGCAAAGATCCATGAGAATCCACAGCATCAGTTCTTGTTCCTGACCAAGAGACCCGATTTGCTGGATTTAGATACCGACCTGGAAAACGCATGGTTCGGCGTTACGGTGACGAGGAAAGCGGAGCTGTGGCGTATCGACGCCCTTCGGAAAAACGTCAAAGCAAATCACTTCTTCGTTACTTTTGAGCCGCTATTCGACGATCCCGGTACGGTCGACCTTTCCGGAATCAACTGGATCGTCGTCGGTACCATGACCGGGGCGCAGAGCAGGAAGGTTCATACGGAACCGGAGTGGGCATGGTCTTTGACGGACCAGGCTCACGCGCTTGGCATTCCAATGTTTATGAAGGAAGACCTCGTCTCTGTCATAGGGGACGAAAACATGATTCAGGAATTGCCGGAAGAATTCGAAAGAGTGCTGGAGGTGCAGAGAACATGGCGGAAGTGATTGATGGAATCCTCATCAATGAGGTGGAAGCAAAGAACATCATGACCAAGTCCAGCCTGCCGGTAGGCGGCTACTCGGTCAATCCCTATGTGGGCTGCACGCATGCCTGCAAGTATTGCTATGCCTCCTTTATGAAGCGCTTTACCGGACACAAGGAGGAATGGGGCACCTTTCTTGATGTGAAGCATTGGCCGGAAATCAAGAATCCGAAGAAATACGCTGGACAGCGGGTGGTTATCGGTTCTGTGACGGATGGCTACAATCCACAGGAGGAGCGATTCGGGAATACCAGGAAACTCCTGGAGCAGCTGATTGGCAGCGATGCAGATATTCTGATCTGCACAAAGTCCGATCTTGTGGTACGGGATATCGATCTGCTGAAGAGGCTTGGACGAGTGACCGTTTCATGGTCGATCAACACGCTGGATGAGAACTTCAAGAACGATATGGACTCCGCGTCGAGCATCGAGCGTCGTATCGCTGCTATGAAGCAGGTGTATGACGAAGGTATCCGTACGGTCTGCTTCGTGTCCCCGGTATTTCCCGGCATCACGGATTTTGAGATGATTTTTGAGCAAGTAAAAGATCGGTGCGATTTGTTTTGGCTCGAAAATCTCAATCTTCGGGGTGGTTTCAAAAAAGCGATCCTGGATTATATCGCCGAGAAACATCCCAATCTCGTACCGCTTTACGATGAGATCTATAACAAGCGCAACCGTAGCTATTTTGAAGCGCTTGAAGTAAAAGCCGAAGAAATGGCCAAGAAGTACGATTGCCCCTTTGTGGACAACGAAATGCCTTATGGCAGAGTCCCCCAGGGGCATCCGGTGATCGTGGACTACTTCTATCACGAGGAAGTCCGAGGGTCAGATAATAGCGGAAAAAGAAATCGTTAAACGGAAACCGACGACGATTCGCTCGAGCGATTAGCGTCCACGCGTGGCTTCTGCCGATTGGCGCAACGGGCGACGGATTAAGGGATCGCTCGGGCGGATGATCCCGCTGCAGTACAGGCGGTCGCTCAATTTAGCGGCATGAGCGTTTTCGCACGGAAAACCAGTATCTTGTACCGTGGGTGCGCGACGACACGTTTCTGCAGGGTGCGGCATGGCGCGAGGGCCTCGGACGATACGAGCGCTTCGTGCACGAGCGTGGAGCTGGCCGCGTGCTGCTGCTGGAGCTCGGCGTGGGCGAGATGACCCCCGGCATCATCACGCCCCCGTTCTGGAGCATGACCGCGAAGCTGCCGGATGCGCACCTGCTGAGCGTAAACATCTCGGGCGACTCGGCCCCGCTGCAGCTTGGAAGCAAGGCGGAGGCGATCCAGGCCGATTTGGGCGCACTGCTCTCGGCGGCGCGGACGGCGAAGGTATTTAAGCCTCCTTGTTAGTCGCTTTGAGATATTCCTCGTCGTTCACAGGCTCCAACCACTCGCTGGAGGTCTCCTCGCCCGGAACCTCCAGCGCGAGATGGGAGAACCAGCCGTCGGGCACGGCCCCGTGCCAATGCTTCACCCCCGGGGCGATGTTGACCACATCGCCCCGGGCGTAGCTCCTGTGCCGGCTTTCCCCATTCCTGGTAAAACCCTCGACCACTCACAACATGCCGGCAGCGAGGTCAATGCGAATTCACGCGTGCTACAATGCGGGCACCAGAGATGAAAACACAGTCCCCGTCGGGTAGTCGTGGGCGTGCGGGAGTCCGCATCAGTAACCTGCCTCCTTGGTTGTCCCTTCTCTGCATGGTCATCTACATAAAGGAGGAACCAACCATGCAGATCAGCGTGTCATCCACCCTGACCGTATATCATGACGGCCAATTCTGGGTCGGGCTGGCGGAGCATGTCGAGGACGGCAGATACGGCGCCGCCCGCATCGTCTTCGGCGCGGAACCGTCCGATGAGGAAATCCTGCAATTCGTTACAAGCAAATGGGCGAAGCTCGCGTTCTTCGGTGACGAGGCCACGGAAACAAGCAAGCCCGCGAAGAATCCCAAGCGACGCGCTCGCGAGGCAGCGAAAGCCCTTAAGCGGCCCGCGGTGAGCACCAAGGCACAACAGGCGCTCGCAGCACAGCGGGAAGCGATGAAGCGGGAGTCGGCTCAAGCAAGAAGCCAGCGTCGCGCGGATGAGGCGGAGGCGCGCTTCGAGCAGCGAAAGCTGAAGCGCAAGCAGAAGCATCGCGGGCATTGATCGCCATGTGCAGCAAGGCAAACCATATACAGCAGTGGGGCCAGTTCCACTTGAAGCCGACGCCGCGTAGACGCTAATGGTGACGGCTATGCACGGGCACGGGCGAGCCACTGCACTTCACAGCTTGTTTCTCAAGTTTCTCAAGTATTTGGGACGCACACGCGGCGTTCAAAAATGCGGAGCGACTCCACATGGCTCGAGACTGAGCCGAAGTGCCCTACTTCTCGCCCTCCAGCAGGCCCACGATGCGGTCGATGTCGACGGCGAAGCGGGGCCTTCCCTCGCGCTCGTAGCGGTCGAGGTACGCCTGACACTCGGAGACAATGCGCTTGATGTTGCCGTCGATGATGCGCTGGAGCGTCTCGTAGTAGGCCGAGCCCTCGGTCCTGAAGCGGCGCTGGTAGGACTTGGTTATGGGGAACATCTTGATGTAGTGGATGCCGTGGCGACAGCCGGGGCTCGTCGTGGGGCGGGGTGGCAACGCAAAGTACTGGTCTTTGGGCACGTTGGGGGCGATGTTGGAATGCAGCGGCACGGCGAAGTCCCTGCGCTTCCCGCGGAAACGCAGCCTCACCACCACGATGCAGGGGAGATTGTGCTTAAGCATGAGCTCGCGGTCGCCCTCGACGAGGTCAAAGAAGTCCTGGGAGATGGATACGACCTTCACCGGTTGCGCCTCTTCATACGAAGTGGGGCCCGCATCGCTGCGGGCCCCTACAGGTGGGCGATATTCTACGCCTTGCGGCACCCCGTCGCCCACGGAGGTTAAACGTACACGTAAGCCGTACTCTGAAAGCCGCGGCTTCCGGCAAGTAGTTTATGCCACGAAAGGTCGCTTTCAACGCGCATAGCTCGCAAAATAACACTCGCTGGGCCGTCACCCCTGGCAGTTGCCCTCCAATCTTCATTGGAGTCAGCAGGTCAATTCATATAGTTATGGGGGGGGTATCCTAAAGGAAATCAAATTTATACCCCCATAACTAAGGAATTTTCTATTCCCACTCAATGACTAGGGCCCTGGTGTAATTGGCTGGATCACCGTTCCGGGAACCGGTATCGACCTACCTGTCCGCCGAGCTCTTTCTTCAGCTCCAGCCTAGTATCTGATTCGCGCCGTTATAAGCGAAAACCGAAGAGATGCGTCTTAGCCAAGAAAAGAAGGTTAGCCTCATCTTACTGCATGATTCGTGTGTTATAGTTAGATGGCTCTAACTGTTTGGGGGCGATGGCCATGCACGAACGCAAGGACTTCTGGGACAGGAATGCTGGTCGGTACGACCGTTTCATGCGAAACGACCGGGCGGCGTATGAGAAGATGTATGGGCTGATCCGGCCGGTGGTGAAAGCAAAGACCGTGCTGGAGGTTGCCACCGGCACGGGGCTCATCGCAAAGAGCGTCGTGGATGCGGCGGCGCGCATCGAGGCTACGGACGCCTCTGCAAAGATGATCCTTGAAGCAAAGCGGGACAATCAATCCGCAAAGCTGCACTTTTCCGTACAAGATATGTTCCGCCTGCCCTATGCACAGAAGTCCTTCGAAGTGGTGATCGTGTCCAACGCACTTCACATAGTGCCGCATCCGGAAAAGGCCCTGCAAGAAATCAGGCGGGTGCTGAAGGACGACGGCGTGCTCATCGCGCCAACCTTCACCCACGCGGGGAACTCGGTTTCCGGCAAGGCAAAAGCCTTTTTCATGAGTATGGCGGGATTCCCCCTCCACAGCGGGTGGACAAGCGAGGAATACCTGCGTTTCCTGCGTCAAAACGGCTGGGCGGTGCGGAAAAGCGCGGTGCTGAAGGCCTCGTTCCCGTTGACCTATGCGGAATGCACGAAATCGGAGGGGCCAGATGTCGTTCTTTGAAAACACCCGCAAGCCCGTGGGCCTCGGCGGAAAACTTATGGTTGCCATGATGAACCTGGGCCACAGCCCTGTGGCGCGGTGGGGACTTCGATTTCTACGACTTGCGCCAAATGCCAAGGTGCTGGATTGCGGCTGCGGCGGCGGGGCGAATATAAAACGGCTGCTGAAAAAATGCCCGCATGGCGTCGTCAAGGGCGTCGACTATTCGCCCGTCAGCGTGGAGAAGACTAGAAAGCTCAACCGAATTGCAATTCAGGAGGGGCGTTGCGCCGTTCTGCAAGGCAGTGTGGCGGATATGGTGTTTGAGGATAGCTACTTCGATGCCGCCACGGCCTTTGAGACCGTCTATTTTTGGCCTGATTTGCCCCGATGCCTCCGTGAGGTCTGGCGGACGCTGAAGCCAGGCGGGACAATTCTCATCTGCAACGAGAGCAATGGCGATACGGACAAGGACGAGAGGTGGACGCAGATCATCGGCGGCATGACCATCTACAAGGACATTGAATTAAAGGCGTATCTGGAGCAGGCGGGTTTTCACGAGGTGCAGATACGCAAAAAGAAAAAGTGGCTCTGCATCACGGCGCGGAAGTAAGGGCATCAAGCACGGGCATTTTTGCATCCATCCTGCACATGAGTTAGGCATGCCGGTCATAGCGGCTGTGCTGGCGGCAATTATGACAGTTTTTATTCACTGAGGAAGAAACCTATGAAATGTAAAATTGAGAAAAACACCGTGCAGGAGACGCTGATCCTCCCGCTGTATTCCCGGAAGCTGTGTACGGAGTTGTACCCGAACCTTTACAAGGATGAAACAGCGGTTCGTCTGCTCGGCCAGATCGACTACGACTTTTCAGAGGCAGAGAAAAACTCCCGCAGCCTGATGCAGCGCTTTGGTGCGCTGGAGGTGGCCATGCGGCAGGGTGATCTTGCTTTCGAGGTGCGGGATTACCTGAAAGACCACCCCAATGCGGCGGTGGTCAATCTGGGCTGCGGGCTGGACAACACCGGCAGAACCTGCGACAACGGTAGATGCAAGATCTACAATCTGGACTTCCCGGATGTGATTGCCTTGCGGCAGCAGCTGCTGCCCGCCGGGGATCGAGAACAAAATATCCCCTGCGACCTGAAAGACACCGCATGGTTTGGCAAAATCGATGCCTCCGGCGGGGCGGTGTTCTTTGCCTCCGGAGTGTTCTATTACTTTCTGACCCAGCAGGTCCGGGAACTGGTGCGGGGGATGGCGGACGCTTTCCCCGGCGGTGTGCTGGTCTTTGATGCTGCCAATCGGACGGCAGTAAAGATGATCGCAAAAACATGGCTTAAGACTGCAAAAATCAAGGATGTGGGGGCATATTTTGCGGTTTCGGATGCCGCCAAGGAAATCGGCACGTGGAACAGCCGTCTGCAGGTCACAAGTCGCGGCTATATGCTGGGTTACAACGATTTGAGAGACCCTTCTGTCAGCGGCTTTTTCCGGTTTCTCGCAAGGGTCGGTGACAACGGGATGAAAATGCAAATCGTGAAAATTAGATTTTAAAAGGCAAAAATGAAGCCCATTCACTTTGACGTTGAAGAAGACGGCTTTTACGGCACATATTGGGCGTGCAAGGACACACATACAGCAGCGGACACGAATTCGATTGAAACCGTGCCCGCTATCTTATAGTATATTTTTTTATCGAACGTCTGTTCTATTCCCACTCGATGGCAGCAGTTCTGATGTCCCGTCATTCCAGTTGCATCCAGTTTTCGGTGCCGTCTCGAATCGAGTGCCGCCAGGTAACGCCATGTCGCGCTTCGTCGGCTTCGGGGACAAAAGTCGGGACAACTTCAAATACTTTTTTCGAACTCAGGGCTTTGAGTTTTTATTTTTGTCCCAAAGTGCGCGGCGGGTCGCCTTTGGAGGCTCGATGGCGCCGAAAACGCCCGTTTTGAAACTCAACCGCCCTTTTGCCTGCAAGCCGCCAGCTGCAATCGCAAGTGAATTAACGCGGGTGGCTTGCGCGCCATTTGCAAAACCCCAGGTCGCAGGTCTTCGCCATTCGTGAACAAAGTGAGTAGTCTCAGGTGGCTTGCTTATGAGTTGGCGAACGGGCCTTCAGGATTCAGGGCAAACATGCTGGTAGAATAGGATTCTCAAATCAATGACAGGAGACCGAGCATGGCCGAACCCCACGATAGGAAGCCGATCCTCACGATCGAGCAGCAGATAGAGCACCTCAAGCAGAAGGGCGTAGCCTTCGAGCTGTGTTCCGAGGAAGAGGCCGCGGACTACCTGCGTGACAAGTGCAACTTCTTCAAGCTCGCATCCTACCGCAAACTCTTCTCGAAATACGAGGGAGGCCCGCGCGACGGCCGCTACGTAGACCTCGACTTCGGCCAGCTGCGCCTGCTCGCGGCGCTCGACCAGGAGCTGCGCCACGCCCTGCTCGGCATGACGCTCGACATCGAGCATTTCCAGAAGGTGACACTGCTTCGCGAGATGGAGGGCCGCGGAGAGGACGGCTACGCCATCGTGGCCGACTACATGGCATCGCTTACCACTGCAAACAGGGAGTACCGCCTGCGCGAGCTCAAGATGAGCGGCCGCAGCCCCTACAGCTCGAGCCTCTACGCGAAGTACTCCGGCGACATGCCCGCCTGGGCCTTCCTTGAGCTCACCTCGTTCGGCACCCTCATCGACTTCGTGCGCTTCTGCGCCAGGCGATGGGGCGACAGGCGCCTCGAGGCCTCCCACTACGACCTCAAGCGCGTGAAGTCCGTCCGCAACTGCGCCGCGCACGGCTCGTGCCTGATCAACTGCTTCGCCGAGAGGGGCGCCGCCCGGGGCTCGGCGTCCAGCGGCGTCTCCCGAAGGGTCGCCGCCGTGGGAATTCCCAAGGCGACCAGGAGGAAGTGGATGGGGAACACGGCCATGCAGGAGGTCGCGACCGTGCTCGTGGCGCACTCCGGCTTGGTACCCGAGGGCTCCTCGCGCTCGCGCGCCGCATCCGAGCTCGCCGAGATGTTCGCCAGGGCCGACGGCGAAACCGAGGCGCTGCCCGACAAGGGGCCCGACGCCGCAGCTCGCTCCGCGCTCGAGTTCCTTCGCAGGTTGACAGAATCGCTCGGGTTGGTAGAATAGCCTGCAGATAGCAAAACCTTCACGGTTTTAGGGGCGGACTTGCGCAAGCGACTCTGCCCTATTTTTATATTCACTCGCTATAGGAGACGGGTGATACCGGGGTCAATTAACGCTTCGAGCTCCCTTGAATTTTCAGGCAGTACATGATATAAGGTAATTGGTTTTCCGTTAGGAAGGCTTCCAAGTGCCGGGGACGTTTTCCCCGGCTTTTTTCTTATCCAGGAGAACAATGCGAGAACTCAGCATCTTCGTCGACGAGTCGGGAAGCGACGGCCTCTCCGACCGCCACTACCTGCTTACCGTCGTCATGCACGACCAATCCGAGAGCATCGCGGATTCGATCGCGGCATATGAGGGCGCCCTTCGCGCCAAGGGGCTCCCGGACATACCCTTCCATGCGTCGCCGCTCATGAACGGCAAGGACCAGTACTCCGGACTCGATCTGAGAACGCGCAAGATGCTGCTCGGCTCGTTCCGAGTCTTCTTCCGCCACATGCCCGTGAAGTACCATACCTTCGCATACGCGACCAAACAGTTCGCCTCGCTCGACAAGCTCGCGGGGACGATGCGGAGAGACCTCGTGAACTTCCTGTTCGACAACCTCGCGGAGCTGCAATCCTTCGATATGGTCAAGGTCTACTACGACAACGGCCAGCACTCCATCGCCGAGTCCCTCCATCGCGCGGTCGAGTACGCGCTGTCGAAGGACGCCGTCGTCTACCGCTCGGCGCAGCCCTCCGAGTACCGGCTTTCGCAGGCGGCGGACTACATCTGCACCATGGAGCTCGCGGCGATCAAATACGCGGAGCATGCGGCCACCGCGACGGACGAGAAATTCTTCGGCAAATGGTCCGATTTCAAGAAGGGCATACTGAAGGAGACGCGCAAGAAGCTCGTCTAGAGAGGCGATCGGCCCTTGGCGGAGCGTTTACCGACAATGGAGTCTGTCACGCGCGGAGGGTTGCTAAGTGTCACTTAGCTGCAAAATAGGCTCCAGTTGGAAACCCTCGGGTTTGCGGGGCGGAATAGCGAAAGCGATTCTGCCCTGTTTTAGCTCGAGGAGATAACCGCCGAAGATGCCGCAGCGATCGTCGGAAGCGCGAAAAGGAAATGGCCCCAAAGGAAGAAACCCAAGAACCTGAGAAGCGCCCCCAATGGGAGCGCTTCTTAGGAGACGCCTAGCTCGCCCCGCCGTCAGATACCCCGGGCAAACCCAGCTACGGCCTCTTCGGCACGTGCGGCAGCTTGGCTCCGCAGGAAGAGCAGAACGCTGCGCCACCGGTCGCCTTGGCACCGCAATAGGGGCAGAAAGCCGCGCGCACTATGCGGTCCGTCGGCGTCCAGGTCCTAATCCCCTTGGCGATCAGGCCTGCCACGCGTTCGGCTATGCCCGAGTCGTCGCTAGAGCTCGCCACGGTGTAGTCGCTCGTAAGGTGGCCCTCGTAGTCGAAGTCGATCACGAACTTCCACGAACTGATGCCGCTGAGCGAGGCGACGGTCCCGTAAGCCTTGCGCCCGTCCACGGAAAGGACCTCGAGCCTTTTCACGGATCGACCCACAGCCTCGACGATCCCCTCGAACCCCTCCTGGGTCACATCGTCCCTGAAACACTCGCTCGCGCGGTCCCACTCGGCTTTTGCCTTGACCTTCTCGAGCTCGATCTTCCGCTTATCCTGCCTATCGCATGCGAACAATACGATGCCGAGAAAAGCGAAAGCGGGAAATAGGGTCATCAGCATGTTGGCCAGAGCTTCCATTCAGGGTCCCCCTAAACAAGCCCGGCGCCGTGGGCAAGAAGAAACAGCGCGATGTGCAGGATGACGAAGGCGGGCAGCCCCGCCGCGAAATACCACTTGGAGGTCTCATGGTGGGCGACGCGCATCCCAACGATACCGCCAAGGGCCCCTCCCGCGAGCGAGAGACCAAGCAATGTGGCTTCGGGGAACCTGCTTCCGCGGTCAATCGCCCTCTTCTTGTCCAGGCAGAAAACGGCGAACGTGATGACGTTGACGGCGAGAAGGTATGCACCGAAAGCGACGACGACGGACGCGTTGAACGAAGCGCCCGGCTCCAGATCGACGACGATGACGCCGGCCCAAACGAGCACGGCAAGCACCCACACAATCAAGAATACTATGGCACTGAACCACCAGGCGATGTTGCGCTTGTTCATGTGGTTCCCGGTGAAGAGCATAAGGGCAAGGAGCATCCCCAGGGCGCCGCCTGCTACGGCGAACAGGGTCAAGATCCTGCCGTCCATGAGGCCGGTATCCTCGTCCTGGTTGTAACGGGCTATCGCGTAGTCGATCGAGAAGAGAATGAACGTGAGGGCGTTAATGCCCGCAAGGTAGATGAATCTGAATCTGAATCTGAATCTGAATCTGAATCAGATTCATGCTGTCACATAGACTCTGCACGGGTGAGGGCCTGCGCATCGTTGTCCAATCGTGCCCAGCTTTCAAAACCAATTATTGACCAATGTTCAATTATAGTCTAGTATGACGCCTGGGAGGTGGAAGGTATGCCCAGGACGGTCAAAAGCCCGGAAGAACGCAAGCGGGAGCTGCTCGTCACGGCGATGCGTCTGTTCGCCGACGAGGGCTACGACAACGTCTCGGTAAGGGCTGTGGCGCGGGCGGCGGGCGTGGCACCGGGACTTGCTTACCACTACTTCGACTCGAAGCAGAACATGTTCGACGCCGCCATCGAGGAGTATTCGCGGCGTTGCTCCGAGGGCATCATCGCGATTCTGGACGACCGGAGCCTCTCGCTCGACGAGAAGCTCGACCGCGCAATCGAGGTGGGATCCGACCCCGACGCATTCGACTATGCCGATTACTTCCATGCCGAGGGAAATGGCGCGCTCCACGACAGGCTCTCGCTCGGCATGTGCGAGGCGGTGAAGCCTCATCTGCGGTCGGCGCTCGAGCTCGACGCGCTGCACCGGGGCATGCCGCCAAGGGACGCGGACGGACTTGCCTCCCTTATGACATACGGGTGCATCGGGCTTGTGTCAGGCCCTGATATGCCTGACGAGAATGCTGTAGAAGTCATCAAGCGCTACTTCACCGCCCTCGTCGCCGAGTTCAGGTCGGGCGAGAAAACGGATTAGAGAACCGCCCCAATTCCGGTTGGGGCTTTTCTTGACGATTAGTATTGAACATTGCTCAACGAAAGAGAGAGACATGGATAAGGAAAAGGCAGATGAGATGAAGGCGCGGTCGAGGGCGGCATTCGACGTCCAAGCTGGGACCTATGACACCGGAATGCAGGGAAACCATGCGCGGGCGCTCTACCGTATCGTGGCGGACGAAGTCGCCAGGGCGTGCCAAAATATCCCCTCGCCTCGCGTGCTCGACCTAGGATGCGGTACCGGCGCGCTTGCCGGAATCGTCCTCGACGAGATCCCAAGCTGCACCCTCGTGGGCGTCGACCTGTCCGCGAACATGGTCGAGCTGGCTACCGAGCGCTTCGGCCGGCGCGCGGAGGCAGTCGTCGGCGATGCGGAGCACCTGCCATTCCATGACAACTCTTTCGATGTAGCGTATTGCAACGACTCGTTCCACCATTATCCCGACCCGGTGCTGGCAACATTCCAAGTGTGGCGTGCGCTGCGCCCGGGCGGCACCTTCGTCGTTGGTGATGTCTGGCAGCCGTCTCCTGCGCGCGCTGTCATGAACGCGTGGATGCCGCTCTCCTCCGAAGGGGATGTGCGCATCTACTCCGAAGGCGAGATGCGGGAGATCCTCGGAAAGTGGTTCGGCAGCGTAAGCTGGCGGCGAATCGGCCTCACGTCCTGCGTGGCTATAACGCGAAAAGACTAGCCCCTTATGCCCAAGATGGAAGAGAAGGAGACCCCCTGCTCTTGGAGCAAACGGTCCCAGTCGTGCGAATCCACCGAGAACTACCTCAAGGCGATTCTGGAAATCCGCTCATCGCATAGTCGATGTCGTAATGTCGACATATCGAGACACTTGAACTTCTCGAGGGCGAGCGTGTCCAAGGCGCTCGTGAAGCTATCGAAGGCGGGCCTTGTCAAGATAGCGGAACACGTGTGCGCCTCACCGCTGAAGGGCGGAGGATTGCTGAGGAGCTGACCGAAAGGTATCAGTTTTTCGAGAAGCTGCTGCGTGAGGCTGGGGTAGACGTCGACGAAGCGTCCAGGGAGGCCTGCCGCCTTGAGCACTGCGTCTCAGCCGACTCATTCGAGAAACTCTCCTCTCACTTTAGACGGAATCGTTCTCTTGGAAAGACGGTCGAGAACGACGAAACGCCTGCAAACCCCCCGTCGCTACTCGGGAGGAGTGGTTGCGAAACCAATCCGTTTTCGTGAGTTTGCGAGAATGACGCTTCCAGGCTCTCCACCAGGGGCAACCGTCATTCTTGAGTTTCGTTTTTCCGGGTGAGTTTCGTTTGAGTTTCGTCGATTTTCGACGGCACCTGCAAGTCTCCCGCCATCATTGACTCTCGTCGGCTTGCAGGTTTTTCGGTTCGCGTCGGTTCCGTTCGGTTCCGTTCGAGTCGTTTCAGGCTTGTTCGACCCATGCCCGTTTGCCATGGGGTATCAGTCAATGATTAAGCTGCCTGCCTCTAGCATCCGGAATGAGAGCGCATCACCGACAGGACCATATTCCTTGCTACTACGTGCTAAAACCTGGAAGGCCTAACAAGGAGTAGACAATGAGCGTTACCGCTCGTCTATCCCCTTGTCGCGCAATCGGCTCTTTCAGTAGGCCATGTCCCAACGGATGGGTACCATTTACCCGGGTGCACCTGGGGCAACGGGCTGAAAAACCTGTGCAAGGTCGCTCGCAGAACACGCAACATCAAACACGACAGAAGAGGCGAACGACAGATGCCGGACCCCGGACGACAGCACCGCGGAAGACGAGCATTCCGACCACAACCGAACAATCTTCGATCCTAGGCAGGCGCCCGCATGGGCGCCTTTTTACTTTTCAGGGACTTAGCTGAGAGCCAAGAAGCGCGGCTCATGGCCGTTTCGTGAAGGCACGACCAGCTCGATCCACCTCGACCCATCTCCGCTCGCGCCGTGCCCATCAATCGACATCAGGCGGTTCAATCGTCGCGCAGACGAAAAGGCACACGGTGTCGTGCGGTGTCCCCGCGCGGTGCCGCACGGGAAGATTGGAGGAACCATGGCACGCACAGCCGAATGCGCCGCGCCCGAGGGCAACCAAGATCGCGGCGAATGGATGACGGTAATCGAGATGCAGGAGTACATGAGGGCGAGCCGAAACAAGGCGTACGACCTCATCTGGTCGGGGGAGATCGACTCGTACAGGCTCGGAAGGAAGCTCCTGGTGTCGAGGGCGTCAGTGGACGCCTACATCGAGTCGAGGAGCGGCAGGAAATGACGGCGGCGACCGCCCCGGGAGCCGCCCGCGGCCGGGCATGCGAGAAAGCCTCGAGACGAAAGGAGCTCGAGGACGACCATGACCAAGAGCATTAGCAGGAGCCAGGTGAGGCTCATCGCATCGACCAACGCGATATTCGGCGCCGACGAGGCGTGCGCGATGCTGCGCATCAGCCGCGACGCCATGTACCGGCTCGCCAAGGACCCCGACGACCCGTTCCCGATCCGCTACATCGGCGGCAAGACGCGCGACGGCATCGTGCTGCACGACGAGCTCGTCGCATGGGTCGAGCGAAACAGCGTCGTCGGCTCGCCCAGAAGGGCCTAGCGCCGATGGCGACCGCAGGCCCGAGGGGGCGCGACGGCCCCTCCCCGCGCGAGTTCACGGCGGTACGGCACTTCATGATGGCGGACCTGGGCCTCTCGGGGCTCCCCCTGCTCGTCTACGCGCGCATCTTCGGCTTCTGCGACGCCGGGTGCGACTACTTCGAGAGCAAGGGCGGCCTGGCCCGCTTCCTCAACGTGCAGGAGCGCAGCGCCCACCGCGCCATCCGCGACCTGCTCGACCGGGGCCTCATCGAGGAATGCGGCGTGCACGCCCCGGCGCGCGGGCACGCCACCAAGCGGTACCGCATCGTGCGCGAGAGGCTGCCGCCCGGAGCGCTGGCAACCCCTGACGGTTCGTCAGGGTTCCCGGCGCGAAAGGGTGACGAAATGACAGGGTTCGCCGCGAACAAGGGTGACGAACCGTCAGGGTCCGCAGCCCGAACCCCTGACGAGATGTCAGGCAAACCCCTGACGATATGCCACCCAATATCAAAAAGGGACAACAAGGACTTCAGAAGATAAGGAAGGGGCGCCCGATGGACCGAGCGGGACTCATCACCCTGGAGCAGGCCCGGGCGGCCGGGCTCTCCTTCGACGAGCCGGAGCCGAGGACGTGCCCGCACTGCGGCGCCGCCCTCGATCCGCTCGGCGCGGCGCTGGCGGGAAAGGTCGCCTGGGTCTCCGCCGCCCCCTGTCCGTGCGAGGGCGCGGCCAGCGAGCGGGAGGCCGAGGAGCGAAGGCGCGCGGCCCTCGCCGCCAAGGAGGAGGCCGCCCGCCGGGAGAAGGCGCTCTCGCGCGCGGGCATCCCCAGGCGCTACTGGGCCGCCGAGGCCGACCGCCCCGAGTTCGCCGAGTACATCGCCTCGTTCGCGGGCAACGGGGGCGCCGGGCTCTACATACACGGGGGCGTCGGCGCCGGCAAGACGCACGCCGCCTCCGCCATGGCCAGGCTGTTCGCCGAGGCCGGCTACGACGTCGCCTTCACGACGGCCAAGGGCATGCTCGAGCGCGTGAAGGCCACGTTCGACGAGGGCGGCACCGAGGCCGCCGTCGCGCGGTACGCCAAGTGCGACGTCCTCGTGCTCGACGACCTCGGCAAGGAGGACGCGACGGAATGGTCCGTCGGCACCGTGTTCAGCGTGCTCGACGCGCGCTACGAGGACATGCGCCCGACCATCGTCACGTCGAACTACGCGCCGGGCGCGCTGGCGGACAGGCTCGCAAGGCGCGGCGAGCGCGTAACGGCAGAGGCGATCGCGAGCAGGATCTCCCAGACCTGCAGGCCCGTCTACCTCGGCGGAAGGGACAGGCGCCGGCGCGGCTAGCTTGTGCGCTTCCCGTGGAGGCGCGGACGGCTCGACCCAGCTCGACCCATCGCGGGCGGCCCCAGTCGCCGCCGCAATCGAAATCGCTATACACGTCTTGGGCGGCGCCGGCGCGCCAGCACGCACGCCTGCTCCGACTCGCACCGTGCCCCCATCGCGAGGACGCCGCCCGCCAAGCAACAAACGAAAGGCGGAGGGCCCATGGACGGCTTCGAGAGGATAACCGGCCGCGAGCACGAAGAGCTCGTGGAAAAGTGCCAGGAGAACGGCTGGCTCAAGGTCGGCGGCTTCGACTGGCAGGACGACCCGTTCCTCGAGGAGTACCCCTACGAGTTCTCCCGCACGGACAGCGTCGACAGGCTCCGCGAGGCGCTCGGCTCGGGCAACTGGGCCATACGCCAGGGGTTCTGCTACCGCGACCTCGCGTTCATCCAGCAGGTGAACGGCGGCGACGAGTGGTGGACGCTCAAGCGCGACGGCGACGCGTGGACCGGCTTCGAGAGCTGGAGCTTCGGCGCCATCGCCCAGGAGCCCGAGCGGTTCGAGCGCGCCATGCGCGACATGTGCGAGGCGACGCCGGAGCAGTGCCGCAGCGGCGAGTGGGCCCATCTGCACGAGAAGGCGCCCGAGCCGCTGGCGCAGCGCGCCGCGTCCGCCCGCGAGGCGAGCCGCGCGCACGCCGGGCAGGAAGCCCGCGCCCCAATGGCGCGCGAGAGGGCCGTCGGGGCCGAATAGGGACGACCGGGGCGCGAAGGCGCCCCTTTTTCATCTCGACTGGAAGGGAGGCGCGGGATGGCGAGCGACTACGGGGACGAGGCGGGCGGCAAGCTGCTCGACTGGATGCTGAGGATCGGCCAGGAGGCCGGCGCCGAGGCCATGGCGCGCAGCGCGAGGGAGCTCTCGGAGCGCCTCGCGGGAATCCGCGGGACCATCGCCGGCGGGCGCGCCGAGGCCATCGCGGCCGAGGGCGTGCCGACCTACGCGAAGCTCAG
>NZ_QRKJ01000009.1:0-366 GCF_003471905.1 Collinsella sp. AM16-21 | reverse complement strand
GCTCAGCCTCGAGGAGCTCTCGGGGCTTCCCGAGTACGCGACGATCAAGGAGGTCGTCTCCGACAAGCTGCGCGCCGCGTCGGTCGAGCACCACATCATCCCCGGCGAGGGCCGCGACTGGCTGCTCTTCAAGGTGGAGGACGCCCCCGAGGTCGACGAGGCCTTCCGCCAGCTCGAGCAAGAGACGGGAAAGGCCGCCGAGCGCGCAAGGGAGCGGCTCTCCGAGATAGCCGAGAGGCGCCGGGCGCCCGAGCGGCTGGCCGAGCGCGCCGAGCGTGCGCGCGAGGCGTCGAGGGCCCACAGCCAGGGCCCCGGCCGGGAGCACGGCCCGCGGCATATCGAGGGGCCCGAGAGATGAGGTGGCAG
>NZ_QRKJ01000008.1:112168-114025 GCF_003471905.1 Collinsella sp. AM16-21 | reverse complement strand
GATGGAAACGGATGTTCTATCGGGACACACATTTTGTCCTATAAGCCAGAAAAACTTAGTTGATTGCCTTTTTTGTTGTGATTCAACTTTGATCGTAGCTTCTAACTAATTAATTTTCGTAAGAAAGGAGAACAGCTGAATGAATATCCCTTTTGTTGTAGAAACTGTGCTTCATGACGGCTTGTTAAAGTACAAATTTAAAAATAGTAAAATTCGCTCAATCACTACCAAGCCAGGTAAAAGTAAAGGGGCTATTTTTGCGTATCGCTCAAAAAAAAGCATGATTGGCGGACGTGGCGTTGTTCTGACTTCCGAAGAAGCGATTCACGAAAATCAAGATACATTTACGCATTGGACACCAAACGTTTATCGTTATGGTACGTATGCAGACGAAAACCGTTCATACACTAAAGGACATTCTGAAAACAATTTAAGACAAATCAATACCTTCTTTATTGATTTTGATATTCACACGGAAAAAGAAACTATTTCAGCGGTTGATTTCCGATCTCAGCCGAACACATTGAGCAAATAGGTCGTTCCCGCACCTAGCCGAACGCCCCCGCGGCCCCTCCCGGGGCCCGGGGGCGCCGTTTTCCCAGTTGAAGGAACGGTGGAGATGTGTTTCGATGGGTCCGGTGGCCATGCTCCGCCCGCCGCCCGGCACCTCTTCCCAGACTCAGCCGAACGGTCGGTCCGCCTATTCCGTTTTTCCCTTTCAGGCTAGGCCAGCGGGGCATCGCCCCTTTCCTCGCGCGCCCGCGCGATGAGCCCCGGCGTCAGGTCGAGCTCGCCGACGGGCACGTCCTCCACGCCGTACGCATCCAGCAGCGCCTCCGCGTCGGCGCCGAGCATCGCCCGGAAGGCGCGGGCGGGCGTCGCGAAGCCGAGCGCGCCGCGCGGCTCGGAGTTCACGTGCGACATGGCGAGCGACAGGTCCGCCGGGGCCAGCCGGTCGAACCTGAGGCCGCGGCCCTTGGGCAGCAGCTTCCTGATCTCGACGTGGTTGCGCTCGCAGGCGCCCTTCTGGTCGCTGCGCCGGGGGTCGCAGTAGAACAGCCTCGTCTCGCCCGGCCCCTCGCCGATCAGCGCGGCGATGGCGCCCTCGTCGGAGAACTCGGGGCCGTTGTCGGTTAGCACGGCCCGGAAGACCCTCCCCATGCCGCCGGCGCCCAGCACCGAGCGCACGCCCCCGAGCGCCGCCGCCACGCTCTCGGCGTCCTTCGCCGCCAGCGGCAGCGCGAGCTGCAGCCTGCTGGGGCGGTGCAGCAGCGTGAGCAGGCAGGCGCCGTCCTCCCGCGCGCCCTCGACGGTGTCCATCTCCCAGGCGGCGGCGCAAACGTCCTCGCCGAGGGCGAGGAACGCGGCGTGCGACCTGCGGGGCGAGTGCGGCGTCGCCCTCTTCGGGGCCCGGTGCGACCTGGGCCTGTAGCCGACCTTGCGCCTGAGCTCCATGTTGGTCATGCCGTCGTAGCCCGCCGCGACCCAGCGGTAGATCGTCGAGGGCGACAGGTCCACGGGCCCGCCGTTGCGGGCGGACAGCTGCTCGGGCGAGAGCCCCCGGCCCAGGCCGTCGCGGATGAGGGCGAGCGCCTCGGCCGCGGCGGGCTCGTCGGCGTCTATCCCGCGCCTCGACGAGACGAGGACCGAGTCCGCGCACAGCTGCGCGGCGCGGGCGTCGTAGAAGACGTGCGGGCGGCGCTTGCAGCCGACCGCACGGTACCGCCCGCACCCGTTGCAGCAGCGCGGCCACGCGGCCAGGTGCGGGCAGGCAGCCGACAGGTCGGCGGAGGCGTCCACGCGCTCGCCGCGCCTCTCCCTCGGCGCGGTCACGAACCTGTGCGACGCCACCTCGGA
>NZ_QRKJ01000008.1:0-112158 GCF_003471905.1 Collinsella sp. AM16-21 | reverse complement strand
CGGTCACGAACCTGTGCGACGCCACCTCGGCGCTCACCGTCGAGGGCGACCTGCCCAGCTCCCTCGCGATCTCCCTGCACGACGCCCTGCGCTCCAGCATCCTCTGGACCGTGTCCCGCTCGTGCCTCGTGAGCCTTCCGTAGGCCCTCGGGACCGCCCTTGCGGAGCCCCTTTTCATCTTTCCGGACATGCCGTCCTCCGATCTCCCGGGGCCGGCCGGTCCGGCCCTCAGGGTATCGGATTCCCATATTCATCCGTACATGTACGGATGAATATGGGAGGTGTTCGGATGAAGTTGCCAATCAAGGAAACTATTTCAGCAAGCGATATTTTAACAACAGCTATTGATTTATCTTAAAATTTTGTGTATAATAGGAATTTAAGTTAAATTAGATGCTAAAAATTTGTAATTAAGAAGGAGGGATTCGTCATGTTGGTATTCCAAATGCGTAATGTAGATAAAACATCTACTGTTTTGAAACAGACTAAAAACAGTGATTACTCAGATAAATAAATACGTTAGATTAATTCCTACCAGTGACTAATCTTATGACTTTTTAAACAGATAACTAAAATTACAAACAAATCGTTTAACTTCCGTATTTATTTACTGATGTAATCACTTCAGGAGTGATTACATGAACAAAAATATAAAATATTCTCAAAACTTTTTAACGAGTGAAAAAGTACTCAACCAAATAATAAAACAATTGAATTTAAAAGAAACCGATACCGTTTACGAAATTGGAACAGGTAAAGGGCATTTAACGACGAAACTGGCTAAAATAAGTAAACAGGTAACGTCTATTGAATTAGACAGTCATCTATTCAACTTATCGTCAGAAAAATTAAAACTGAACACTCGTGTCACTTTAATTCACCAAGATATTCTACAGTTTCAATTCCCTAACAAACAGAGGTATAAAATTGTTGGGAGTATTCCTTACCATTTAAGCACACAAATTATTAAAAAAGTGGTTTTTGAAAGCCATGCGTCTGACATGTATCTGATTGTTGAAGAAGGATTCTACAAGCGTACCTTGGATATTCACCGAACACTAGGGTTGCTCTTGCACACTCAAGTCTCGATTCAGCAATTGCTTAAGCTGCCAGCGGAATGCTTTCATCCTAAACCAAAAGTAAACAGTGTCTTAATAAAACTTACCCGCCATACCACAGATGTTCCAGATAAATATTGGAAGCTATATACGTACTTTGTTTCAAAATGGGTCAATCGAGAATATCGTCAACTGTTTACTAAAAATCAGTTTCATCAAGCAATGAAACACGCCAAAGTAAACAATTTAAGTACCGTTACTTATGAGCAAGTATTGTCTATTTTTAATAGTTATCTATTATTTAACGGGAGGAAATAATTCTATGAGTCGCTTTTTTAAATTTGGAAAGTTACACGTTACTAAAGGGAATGGAGATAAATTATTAGATATACTACTGACAGCTTCCAAGAAGCTAAAGAGGTCCCTAGCGCCTACGGGGAATTTGTATCGATAAGGGGTACAAATTCCCACTAAGCGCTCGGGACCCCTTGTAGGAAAATGTCCTAAGTGTGGCAACAATATTGTATTAAAAAAATCGTTTTATGGTTGTTCAAATTATCCTGAATGTAAGTTTACTTTAGCTGAACATTTTAGAAAGAAAAACACTGCATATCCGGTGCCGAGTCTCTGGAATGCCTCGCTCACGTTGGCATCTGGGTCATCGAGTAACAGGTGCGTATGGTTGTCCATGAGACACCATGCCAAGAGGCGCATGTGGTGGCGTTGAAACGACCTGTTGAGTAGATTGAGATAGTAAAGCCTATCTTCGGCGTCCTCGAAGATCTGCTGTCCGCCGGCGCCCTTTTGAACCACGTGATAGCATCCTTTTTCCGTTAGGGTTCGTGGGCCTCGTGACATAGATCCTCCAAAGCATCGGTCTGTCGACTGGACTTTAAGGATAAGCATGGGAAGGCCGAGCTCTGCTGATGTGATTGCAGAACTCGGCGAACGGGTGAGCGGTCAGAGGTAGATTTTGAGGCATGTCCCAAAAATCTACTTGAGGAGGAAGTCGGAGAGGGGAATGGTGCGGGCCTCGCGATGCTCGGGATCGGCGATATGATCGGCAGGATAGCCACAGACGAGCATATGATACGGATAGACGCCCTCGGGCAGGTTGAACTGCTCACAGGCCATCTTGGGCTTAAAATGGCACACCCAACACGTACCCAGGCCCTGCTCCTTCGCCTCCATCATCATCTGATCGCACACGATCGAGGTGTCGATCTCGCTGGAGTTCATCTGGTCATAAGGGCGCACCCAGGCGTCATCGGTAACGCTGCAGATAAGAAAGATAAGCGGCGCCCCAAAGATAGACCCATCACGAGCAAAGCGTGGCTGACAAGCAGCAGCCCTTTCCAACAACTCCGGAGTATCAAGCACCATCACACGGCTTGGATGATTATTGCAAGCAGAAGGAGCAATACGCCCCGCCTCAACAACGGCATCCACCACCGACTGCTCAACAGGACGGTCCTCAAACGAACGACAAGAATACCGAGACCGAGCCAGATCCAAATACGACATAACCAAACCCTCCAAAGTCAGCAAATCAATCCAAAGTAAACCAAAGGGTACCCAAACCCCCATCCACCCAAACGCCCATCACAGCCCCAAAGTACCCAATCGGGCATAAAAGGTCGCATCGGTCAAGTCCTCATCGCATTCTAACTATCAGCCAAGGTTCCCAATGGTGGTACCTAAGGCGAAGGCCCGACACCTATTTACTTTCGAACGACTCTGCCATGCAGCCGGAGTGAGAAAGCAAATAGGTGCCGGGCCTTCGCCGGTGGGACGGGTGCCCCCAATTAACTGTTCTTCATGACAATCGAATCCACAACATCGGCCACATTCTCACAGCAGTCAGCGCAGTACTCCAGGAAGGCATAGACGTCACGCCAGGCGATGACCTCGAGCGGATCCTTGCCGTTGACATGCAGGTTGCGCATAGCGTTGATGTAGAGCTCGTCGGCCTCGGACTCGATGGTGTTGATCTGGATGACGAGTTCGCGCAGGGTCTTGGACTTGCGGTAGTTGGGCAGCTCGACCATCAGGTCCTTCATGGCGCGGCAGGCGTCGGTCACCTTGTGGGCGATCACGATGGCATCGGGATGGATGCTCTGGATGTTGGTGAAGTAGACGCGCTGCACGACGCCCTCGATACGGTCGAGCACGGTGTCGAGCGAGCAGCTCATCAGGTTCAGGTCCTCGCGCTCAAGCGGGGTGATAAAGGCCGTGAGCAGGGCGTCCTCAAGCTCATGGTGCTTCTTGTCGGCCGCATGCTCAATCGCGTGCATCTTGTCGAGCATATCGTGAATCTTCGCGGGATCGAAGTTCTCGAAAATCTGGGTGAGCAGCTCGGCAGCCTGGACGGCAAGGTCGGCGCAGGCGACGTAGTTGTCAAAGTAGAACGAATCGGGTTTCTTTGCCATGAGTGGGTCCTTTCGAGGCGAAGACGGGTGGGCGAAGTATTACGGTCCGGATGGGCGCTCGGTGTGACTAGATGAACATCATGAACAGCTTGGCCATGACAAAGCTGATGAGTCCACAGGCGGGGAAGGTGAAGAACCAGGTGAACATCATGTCCTTGACCACGCCAAAGTTGATGGCCGAAAGGCGCTTGACGGCGCCGACGCCCATGATGGCGCAGGTCTTGATGTGGGTGGAGGACACGGGGATGCCGGTAAGGGTGGCAAGCAGCAGATTCGCGGCGCCTGCGAGGTCGGCGGAGAAACCCTGATACTTCTCGAGCTTGACCATGCTCTGGCCGACGGACTTGATGATGCGCTCGCCGCCTACGCTGGTGCCGATGCCCATGGTGGCCGAGCACAGCAGCATGATCCAGATGGGGATGCCGGCGTCGCCGACGCCGGTCTGGCCGTTGGCGAAGGCGACGCCTAAAAAGAGCACGCCGATGAACTTCTGTCCATCCTGCGCGCCGTGCATAAAGCTCATGGACGCAGCGCTCGCGATCTGAGCGTATTTAAAGAAGACGTTGGCGCGTCGCCTATTGGCGGCGGCAAACAGAATCGAGACGAGTTTGCACAGGACCCAGCCCATGACAAAGCCCAGACCGATGGAGAGCGCCAAGCCGTAGATGACCTTCATCCACTCGTGGATGTTGACGCTGCCGGCACCGCCGAGGGCGATGGCGGCGCCGGTGAGGCCGGCGATGAGGCTGTGGCTCTGAGAGGTGGGAATGCCAAAGCGCGATGCCGTGGCGCCGTAGACGACGATAGAGAAGAGCGCCGCACACAGGCAGGCGAGCGCCATGGTGCTGTTTCCGCCAAAGTCGACGATATGTGAGATGGTGTTGGCGACGCTCGCGTTAAAGTGCGTCATGATGAGCACGCCCAAGAAGTTGAATGCGGCGCTCATGAGAATGGCGGCGCGGGCGGGCATGCAACGCGTGGTGACGCAGGTCGCGATGGCGTTGGGCGCGTCGGTCCATCCGTTGACGAAGATGGCGCCGAGTGCGAGGATCACGGTGACGGCAAGGACTGGGTTCGACACAAGTTGGCCGAGGAAGGTTGAGAACGTTACGTCCATATATGGGCTTTCTCGAAGTTTGCAGGCACGTTACAAAAACATGATAAATCGTATCACCTCCTGCTGGTTTCTTTACCGAGTTCTGATGGGAGAAGTGAATTTTTTGGCACTAACATTGAATATTAGCCCTGTTGACCGCGGGTGTTCTTTTTGCTAACGCGTCGTGCGGACGTGCGCCTGCGGTCCGACACGCCAAAACCACAGCCTGTTCGCTTTACAACATACAAACATGCGTTCGATAATAGGGGGCATGGAATATCGACAGACAGATGGCAAAACTCGACGCGTGCACAAGCAGTATGTGGACGTCGTGGCCCGCATCCTTGCGGGCGGGCAAGTCGTGCCGGTCACCGTCTGCTGGGTCGACGGCCGTTGTTTTACGATCGACGAAATTATCTCGACCACCGGGTTTGGCCTGACGGTTCACGGCGTTCGTACGGCAACCTATAAGGTACGTTTTGGCGGACATGCGACCGAGTTGTATCTGGAGGACCAGGCGCGCGAGCGGGCGGATGGCTCGCAGGCGCACGTGATGCGTTGGTGGGTATGGGCGTTTGACCGTACGCTTGAGGGCGAGCGCCGCAGGTAAGAGCGCACGGCATTCGGGTACAATGGCAGGGATATTGTCGCCTACGGCGCCGTTATTTGTGGCGCTTTTTGAAAGGACGAAGTATATGAACGATATCCAGGGCTATCAGAACGGCCCCGTCGAGACCGGCGCAAGCCGCGCCAAGGAGATGTCGCCGCGCGCGTACAATCTCGCCATGTCTGCCCTGATCTTCTTGGGCTTTTGCGCCATGGGCGCCGGCGCCTACTTTACGAGCACCATGTCGTTTGCGCGCATGATGATGAGCGGCGCCGCCCTACCGCTGGTCTTTGGCTCGTTTATTTTGACCATCGTCGGCATGGTCATGATGTCGGCTGCTGCGGGCAAGCAGTCCGTGGGCCTGTCCCTTGTGGGCTACGTAATCTTTGCGAGTACCTTTGGCCTGACCGCGTCGTTTGGTCTCGCCAACTACGACCTGCCTACCATTAACACCGCCTTTATCGCCACGGCCGCCATCACCTTTGTCTTTGGTGCGTTGGGCGTGACCTTCCCCAAGTTTTTCCAGCGTGTGTATGGCATTGGTTTTGGCATCCTGCTTGCCACGATTCTGGTCGAGATCGCGCTGATGTTCATGGGCGTTTCGCAGTCCATCACCGACCTGATCGTGATCGTGGTGTTCGCCGGCTTTATTGGCTACGACACCTATGTTGCCACGACGGTGCCGCCCACGCTTCCCAATGCGGTGCTCATGGCATCCAACCTGTTCGTGGACATCATCAACGTGTTCCTGCGCATTCTGAACATCCTCGGCCGCCGCGATTAAAGCGCGGCATTGCGATGCTTCCTGCCGGACGCGGTAAAACGATGTGAAAGGCGGTCCTGCGGGGCCGTCTTTTTTGTGCACGGCGGGGTATCATGGATGGGAAAAAGCCGACACCGGCAGCGACAGGAAAGGTGACCACTTATGGCAGACGTCGACAACAGGAACCGTAACCGCAGGCCCAACCGCGCGGGACAGCCCAACCCCAAGCGTGAGGCGCGTGCCAAGGCCGCCGAGCGCCATGTGGCGGCTGTGTCCGAGGCCTGCGCCAAGGATATCGAGCGCTCGCTTGTCGGCGTTCGCGAATTCGACGGTATGCCTGCCGGCTTTGTCGCGGCGATGAAGGCCAAGGCCCAGGCGGCTGCGGCTGCCGAGGAGCCGGTTGCCGAGGTTGTGGAGGCCGACGCTGCCGTGGTTGAGGCTGCCGAGGTGGAGACTACGGTCGAGTCCGAGGTGGCACCCGAGTCCTTCGAGTCGGCTGACGAAGCCGAGTCCGCGCCCGCGGAGGAGGCTGCTCCGGTCCTGCCTGAGGTCACTGTGCTTGATGCCTCCGCCACGCAGGCAATCCTCGATAACGGCCGAGGCTACGCGCAGTTCTGCGACATGGCCGTGCTCGCCTTTGCCTCGTTCACCAATCCGGGTGGCGGCTATATCCAGGGCTACCTGGGCCAGGAGGCGACGCTCTGCGCCGATTCGTACCTATACAACGTGCTCGACAAGCAGCGCAAGTGGTACGGCGAGAACCGTCGCCGCAACATCAACTGCGAGCTTTACCGCAACCGTGCGCTGGTGGTGCCTGCGGTGCGCTTCGACCGCAACCACGTGCACGCATACGCCGACGTGATCGTTGCCGCCGCGCCCAACGCCAAGCGCGCTCGCCAGGAGTATCGCGTGGGTGACGATGCCCTGCTGGACGCCCTGCGCGATCGCATCCGCTTCGTGCTTGCCATCTGCGATGAGCTGGGTCGCGAGAAGCTCGTGCTGGGTGCTTGGGGCTGCGACAACAACGGCTTTGATGCCGAGGCCGTGGCCGAGCTCTTCCGTAAGGAGCTCGCGTCGGGCGACTTTAAGGTCAAGCAGGTGTTTTTTGCCGTGCCCTCTACGCGCTGGGATGAGGACTTCGCCAAGTTTGAGCACGTGTTGGCAAGCTTCCCCGAGTGTAACGAGGAGTCCTATGCTCAGGTGGCCGCCCGCGCCGCGGCCGCCCGTGCCGCCGAGCAGGCTCAGGCCGCTGCTGAGGACGATGAGGATGACGACGACTGGCGCAAATACCTGTAAACGGTGCGCGTGATGCGACATGCCGAGCCGGCGGGGGCTGCTCCCGTCGGCTTCTTATTGAGTGGGGAGCTTACGATGAAAAACGTTCTGTGCTTTGGTGACAGCAACACCTATGGCTATGATCCGGCTGGTATGCGCGATGGCACCGCGGTGCGCTATGCGCACGATGTGCGCTGGTGCGGCGTGGCGCAGCGTGACCTGGGCGATGGCTGGCATGTGATTGAGGAGGGGCTCAACGGTCGCACAACGGTGCGCGACGACATGTGCCATCTGGACACCAATCTCAACGGCATCCGCACGTTGCCGATGCTGCTCGAGTCCCATAAGCCGCTGGACGCGATCGTGATTATGCTGGGCACCAACGACTGCAAGACGGTCTTTAGCGTGGGGGCTGCCGATATCGCTGACGGTGCCATGGCGCTGATTCGCACCGTCCGCGCGTTTCCCTGGACCGAAGCCGCGCCCTGCCCGCGTATTCTGCTGATGGCGCCTATCAAGATTAAACCGCAGATCGCCGATGTGTACATGACCGACTTTGACGAACACTCCGTCGAGGCTTCGGAGCATTTTGCCGAATACTATGCGCACGTGGCCGAGCAGTTTGGCTGCGACTTTTTGAATGCCGCCGAGTTTGCCGAGCCGGGCGATATCGACTATCTGCATATGATGCCCGAAAGCCACGAGAGCTTGGGACATGCCGTGGCAGCCAAGCTCCAAGAGATGCTCGGTGAGTAGTGCGATCCCAAACCACCACAAAGGTGCCTGTCCCCTTTGTGGTGGTTTTGCTGCAGGGCTAGTACTGCCACATGTGGTTGACGGGGCCGGAGCCTTTGCCCATGTCAAAGCCGGCGGCGAGAGCGCCCGTTAGGTAGGCCTTGCCGGCGTTGACGGCGTCGGCAAGATCCATGCCCTGTGCCAGCGCGCAGGCGATGGCGGACGAGAGCGTGCAGCCGGTGCCATGCGTGTTGCCGGTCTCGATGCGCTTGTGGCGGAACCATGTGGTGAGCGGATCGCCCAGGTGGTTGCCCTCGTCATCGAGCGGTGCGGGCTCGGCCAGTACGTCGTTGGCCTCGTTGACAAAATGCCCGCCCTTAACGAGAGACGCGCAGCCAAAGCGGCGGGTGAGGAGCATGGCAGCGTTTTGTTGGGTGCGCTCGGAATCGACCTCGTAGTCGAGCAGCGCCATGGCCTCGGGAATGTTGGGCGTGATGACGGTCGCCAACGGGAACAGGCGACGCGTGAGCGCCTCGGCCGCATCCTCGGCAATGAGGCGAGCGCCCGAAGTGGCGACCATGACGGGGTCCACGACCACGTTTGTCGCGTTCCAGGCGCTCAGGCGGTCGGCGATAACTTCGATAATCTCGACAGAAGAAACCATGCCGATCTTGACGGCGCTCGGGCGGATATCGTCAAAGACGGCGTCAATTTGCGCGGCTACGATATCTGGCGAGATATCCTGCACGGCGGTTACGCCCAGGGTGTTCTGTGCGGTGATGGCGGTGATGGCTGTCTCGGCATACAAGCGGTGCGCCGTGATGGTCTTGATGTCGGCCTGAATGCCGGCGCCGCCGCTGGAATCGGATCCTGCGATGGATAGAACGGCAGGTACCTTACTGCGATCCATGTTCGCTCCCTTGTTCGGTCGGATTCAAATGGGTCTTTTACCCCGCATTATAAAGATGCCCAGGCCGGCGATATGCCGAACCCGGGCACGAGATGCAATCTTTACGCAAACGCAAGCAAATGTTCACAAGTTAACAATTGACAGGTGCTGTGGCGAGCCTATAGGCGATCGCGACGATAAGGCTAGTCCTCCATGCCCAGGTCGATCGTCGTGCCCTCGAACACCTTGTTGACAGTGCGGACGGCGCACATCTTGCCGCACATGGTGCAGGTGCCCTCGGTGGCGGCAGGGGACTCCTCGTAGCGTTTCTTACCGGTGACCGGGTCGAGAGCACACTTCCACATGGCATCCCAGTCGAGTTTGCGGCGCGCCTGGCCCATCTTGTCGTCCATGTCGCGGGCGTGGGGCACCTTTTTGGCGATGTCGGCGGCGTGTGCGGCGATCTTGGTGGCCATGAGGCCATCGAGCACGTCCTGGGCGTTGGGCAGGCACAGGTGCTCGGCCGGCGTCACGTAGCACAGGAAGTCGGCGCCGGAGCTGGCGGAGATGGCGCCACCGATGGCGGCGGTGATGTGGTCGTAACCCACGCCGATATCGGTCACCAGCGGCCCGAGCACATAGAACGGGGCGTTGTGGCACAGGCGCTTCTGCAGTTTCATGTTGGCGGCGATCTCGTCGAGCGCCATGTGACCCGGGCCCTCGACCATGACCTGGACGCCGGCGGCCCAGGCGCGCTTGCACAGCTTGCCCAGCTCGATCATCTCGGCGGTCTCGGTTGCGTCGTTGGAGTCGTAGAGGCAGCCCGGGCGGCAGGAGTCGCCGAGCGAGATCGTCACGTCGTATTCGTGGCAGATCTCGAGCACCTCGTCGTAGAACTCGTAGAAGGGGTTCTCGTTACCGGTGACTTCCATCCAGCCAAACAGCAGCGAGCCGCCGCGGCTGACGATGTTCATGAGGCGGCCGGTCTCCTTAAAGGTCTTGATGACCGACTTGTTGATGCCGCAGTGGATGGTCATAAAGTCCACGCCGTCCTCGGCATGCGCGCGCACGACCTCGAGCAGATCGTCCTTGGTGAGCTTGACCAGCGGCTTTCCCATGTAGCCGATGGCGTCATACATTGGGACGGTGCCCACCATGAGCGGGGTCTCGTCGATGAGCTGCTGGCGGAACTGGCGCGTTTTGCCCGAGTTGGAGAGGTCCATGATGGCGTCGGCGCCAAAGTCCTCGGCAATCTTGACCTTCTTCCATTCCTCGGCGGCATCGGCTTTGTCGCCCGAGATGCCCAGGTTGACGTTGACCTTGGTGGACAGGCCCTCGCCGACACCAAAGGCGCGCATGCCCTTTTTGATATGCACGATGTTGGCGGGAATGGCGATGCGGCCGTCGGCCACGCGCTCGCGGATGTACTCGGGGTCGCGATGCTCGCGCTCGGCGACCTCTTTCATCTGAGGTGTGATCTGCCCAGCGCGGGCGAAGTCGATTTGCGTGACGAGCTTGGGCTCGGTCTGTGTGCTCATTGGCACGGCTCCCTTCGTTGGCATTACCCATATCAGGTTTGCGGGTCAGGGCGGGCGCGCCCAGTCTCAGCCTGCCGTCTTGTCCTGCAAGCTCCCCGTTTATGTGGTGGGCTCAAGTATAGCTCGAATGGGTACGATTGACGCGATGAGCATGCCCGTGGGGAGGCGAACATGGAAGACAAGCATCTATATCGAGAGACACAGTGGGACGTGTCGGCCGAGGAGGGCCGTGCCCATCATGGGCTGGTCGCAATCGGTTTTGCGATCCTTGTCGTGATGGTGATTGCCTGTTGTATCTGGACGTTTGGTGGTCGTGGCGGCGCTGTATGGGAGTTCGACGCTGATGATGGCCTACCGATTATGACGGTGAGGAGTACCGGCGGTAATGCCAATACGCTCGCCATTCCGGGCGATTATTGGTACCCGCGCGATGAGTTTGTGCAGTTGCAGCTGAGTGGTGGGTCCATTCCAGGTGAAGAAATCGAACGCGTGACGTTTGACGCGGCGCTCAAAACGCTGACGGTGAAGCTCAAAGATCAAGGAGATGTGCCCACGACCATGGATATCGCCCTGACGGAATGGCGTCTGGAGCCTCCGACGGGTGTTGCGGTTTCCGAGGTTGAGCACGTCAAGATTGTCTATCAGGACGGTTCGACAAATAAAATTGCCAAAGCCGACGGCTTGGCGGAATAGACGCCGTGTCTAGGCAGCACATTCAAAAGCAGCGGTGGTTCTACAAGGTCTGTTCGTTCAGGAAGACCAAAGTGTTTTTATTTGAAAGCTCGGGAAGGTGACGATAACCAACGTCGAACGCGGTGAGCCCGCTTACATCCTCGAGCTTGTTTTCTGCCATCCAGCGCACCATGGAGCCGCGTGCCTTTTTGCTGGCGGTCGATCGCTGGATGGGCTTGCCGTTGCGGACACCTTCGCCAAAGAGACAAGTGACGGTTGTGGCGTCGCCTGCGAGATGGGGTAGAACGGTCTTGGCGTACTCCACGCTGGCAAGGTTGACGACCGTGGTGTTGGAGCCGGTCGGCGCAATGGCGCATGCAAGTTTGTCGCCCCAAAACGCATAGAGGTCACGGGCGTTGTCGACGGCGAGCTTGGCTCCCATTTCGAGCCGATAGGGCTCAACGCCATGGAAAGGCCGCACGCATCCGTACAATCCGGAGAGGATCCAGAGATGGTTTTGCAGCCAGTCGAGTTGTGCGGCATCCATCACCTCGGGCGCCATGCTCTGGTATTGAATGCCGTGATAGGACATGACGGCAGGGGAGAGGTGACGGGCGAGTGCGGGATTGTCGAGATCGCCGTTTTTCAGGATGGACCCGAACTCATGCAGGGTGTTGAGGCAAGGCCCCAACAGTTTGTCACTCACGTTCCATAGCGCTTGCAGGCCGCCGCTGCCTTCATTTCGTTCGATATCTAGCAGTGCGCGGTGGAGGCGAGCCGTCTCGTGCGCAAAAGGTGGAATGCCCAGGACTTCAAAAGCATCTTGGGCCGCGCGCATCTGCTTGGCGGGCGAAATGATGACCTGCAGCATGGACGCTCCTCTGCCAAAAAAGTTGCGGTGGAATACGGTCTGTTTTGGCCGTTTATGGGCCAGTTTAGTCCGTATTTCACCGCAAGTTATAAGGGACTGGTTAGGCGCGCTCGAGGAAGGCCTTGTAGCCGCGATAGGCCTCGTAGATATCGGCCTTGTTAGCGACCTCCCACAGGGCGTGCATGGACAGGACGGCAACGCCGGAGTCGATGACGTTCATGCCGTACTTGGCCATGATGTAGGCGATGGTGCCGCCGCCGCCCGCGTTGACACGGCCGAGCTCGCAGGTCTGGAAGTCCACGCCGGCCTCGTCCATGATGTCGCGGACGAGGGCCACGTACTCGGCGTCGGCGTCGTTGGAGCCGCCCTTGCCGCGGCTGCCCGTGTACTTGTTAAAGCACAGGCCACGACCCATAAAGGCTGCGTTCTTGGTCTCGAACTTGCCGGCGTAGCCCGGGTCGAAGCCGGCGGACACGTCAGAGGAGAGCATGCGGCTGTGGGCGAGTGCACGGCGCAGGGCCAGCGGGCTATCCTCGCCGGCGAGCGTCATGATCTCGGCGACGGTGTTCTCGAAGAAGCGGCTCGTCATGCCGGTGGCACCCACGGAACCGATCTCCTCCTTGTCGACGATGAGCGTGATGCTCGTGCGCTCCACGTTGGCGACGTTGATCTGGGCGAGCATGGAGGGGTAGGCGCAGACGCGGTCGTCGTGGCCATAGCCCAGAATCATGGAGCGGTCGAGGCCCATGTCGCGGGCGGGGCCGGCGGGCACGACCTCGATCTCGGCGGAGAGGAAGTCCTCCTCCTCGACGTCGTACTGCTCCTTGAGGATGTCCAGGAACATCTGCTTGACGGGCTCCTTGGGGGCGTCCTTGTCGTCCTCGTCAAACTTGACGGGACGGCCGCCCACGATCACGTCAAGGATCTCGGCGTCGACGGCGTCCTTGGCGGGCTTGGACATCTGCTCGCTCGAGAGGTGGATCAGCAGGTCGGAGATGGTAAAGACCGGGTCGTCCGCCTTGTCGCCGATGTTGATGTCGACGGTGGTGCCGTCCTTTTTGCAGATGACGCCCACAAGCGCGAGCGGGGAGGCTACCCAGTGGTAGCTCTTGACGCCGCCGTAGTAGTGCGTGTCGAGGTAGGCCATGTCGCCGGCCTCGAAGGCGGGGTTCTGCTTGAGGTCCAGGCGCGGCGAGTCCACGTGGGCGCCCAGGATGTTAAAGCCCTGCTCGAGCGGGGCGGTGCCCAGGTTGACGAGCATGAGGTCCTTGCCGTGATTGGCGGCGTACACCTTGTCGCCGGCCTTGAGCGCGCGGCCCTCGGCGATCACGGTCTCCAGATTGACGTAGCCCGCCTCCTCGGCCATCTTGATACCGGTCTTGACGCACAGGCGCTCGGTCTTGTTCTCGCTCAAAAACTGCTTATAGCCACGGCAAAGCTCCTCGAGCTCCTCGACTTGCTGAGGCGTGTACTTTTTCCATGCGCAGGGACGCTCCATGACGCAGGCTCCTTTCGGATCGATCGTGCTGGTTGATGTACCGTGAGCCATCGTATCACGCGCGGGCTCGCGGCGGCAGGGGAGCTTGATGTGCGGTGGTCGCGGGGCGGGGAGCGTGTAAACTGGTGTGAGCAAACCGTGCCCAGCCCAAAGCGAGGTATTCAATATGTCTGACAAGCGCCGCACCTTTGCCGTTATTGACGGCAACTCGCTCATGCACCGCGCCTTCCACGCCGTGCCGCCGACCATGAACGCGCCGGACGGTCGCCCCACCAACGCGATCTTTGGCTTTCTGAACATGTTTCTCAAGATGATCGATGCCTTTAACCCCGACGGTGTGGTCGTGGCGTTTGATAAGGGCAAGCCGCGCGTGCGCATGGAGATGCTGCCGCAGTATAAGGCGCAGCGCCCGCCCATGGACCCCGATCTGCACGTGCAGTTTCCGATGATTAAAGAGCTGCTCACCGCGCTCAACGTGCCGATTCTGCAGTCCGAGGGCTGGGAAGGCGACGATATCCTGGGAACCATGGCGCGCCTGGGTGAGGAGGCAGGCTGCGACATGCTGCTGGTGACCGGCGACCGCGACATGTATCAGCTTGTGACCGAGCACGTCAACGTGGTCTCGACCCGCAAGGGCCTGTCCGACGTAGCGATTATGACGCCCGAGAGCGTGGATGACCTGTATCACGGCATTACGCCGGCGCTCGTGCCCGATTTTTACGGCCTGAAGGGCGACACGTCGGACAACATTCCCGGCGTACCGGGCATCGGTCCCAAAAAGGCGAGCGCGCTCATCGCACAGTACGGCAGCTTGGACGAGGTCATCGCGCATGCCGACGAGGTCAAGGGCAAGATGGGCGAGAACCTGCGTGCGCACATCGACGATGCCCTGCTGAGCCGCAAGGTCGCAACCATTCGCACCGATGCGCCTGTCGAGCTCGACTTTGACGAAACGTCCTTCCCGGCGTTTTCTGCCGACGAAGTGTCCGCGGCGCTGGGCACGCTCGGCATTACAGCCATGCAGAACCGTTTCTTGTCACTAATCGGTGGCGAGGGTGGGGCTACGGCCGCTGCAAGCACGTTTGAGATACCCGCGGTTTCGCGTGCCGCCGCTGGCGATGCTGGGGCGCTTGCTGCCGTTGCGTCCGAGGTTTCGCGTGCGATCAAGGCAGGCGAGTGGATTGCCGCCGTGGTGGACGATGACAAGGAGGAGGGCGCGCTTTTTGGCCTGACGCGCACGCTGTGGCTGGCGACGTCCAGGGGGCTGCTTGCGCTTGAGGAGGACGACGGCGGTACCACTGCCGTGGTTGATGGCTTCAATTTCGCCCACGGCGTGATTGTCGGTGTGCTTGCGCGCCTGTTTATGGAGGGCCGCGTGGCGAGCCCGGATACGAAGGCTCTACTGCATGAGCTTTCGCCCGTCGATTCTTCCGAGCGCGAGCTTATGGATCCGCTGGCAGTCGATTCCACGCGCATCTTCGACACCGTGGTCGCCGCCTACCTGTTGGATTCCGACCGCTCCGAGTTCGATGAGGCGTATCTGGCCGATACCTATCTGCAGATGGCGCTGCCTGCGGCGCGCGGTGCGGAGGGTGCCGGCGAGGACGCTCCTGCGCCCGCCGCTCGCACGGCGGCTTTGACGCTGGCGCTGGTTGCACCGCTGCGCGACCGCATGGTCCGCGAGAACGCCGCCAACGTGTTCGATGGCATCGAGATGCCGCTCGTGCCGGTGCTTGCCAAGATGGAGCGCGCGGGCATGCTCGTGGACCCCGACCGTCTGCATAGTCTGTCCGAGGGGCTTGCTACCCAGATTGCCGAGGTCGAGCGCAGCATTCGCGACCTGGCCGGCGACGAGACCTTTAACATCGGCAGCCCCATGCAGCTCTCGCATGTGCTGTTTGACGTTATGGGGCTTCCGACCAAAGGCCTCAAAAAGACCAAGCGCGGCTACTATTCGACCAATGCCAAGGTGCTGAGCGACCTTGCCCGTGACCACGAAATCGTGCGTCTGATCTTGGACTGGCGTGAGAAGTCCAAGATCAAGTCTACCTATCTGGACACGCTGGGTCCGCTGCGCCGCGGTGACGGTCGCGTGCACACCACGTACAACCAGACCATCACGGCAACGGGGCGTCTGTCCTCGAGCGACCCGAACCTGCAGAACATCCCGACGCGCTCTGAGCTGGGCCGTACCGTCAAGACGGCGTTTTCGGCAGGCGAGGGAAGCGTCTTTTTGGCGGTGGACTACTCGCAGATCGAGCTGCGTCTACTGGCACATCTCTCAGGTGACGAGCACCTGGTGCGCGCCTTTAACGAGGGCGAGGACTTCCATGCCGAGACGGCGGCACGCGTGTTTGGCGTGCCGGTGTCCGAGGTAACGCCCGACTTGCGCAGTCGCGCCAAGGCCGTGAACTTTGGCATTGTGTATGGCCAGCAGGCCTACGGTCTGTCGCAGTCGCTGCATATCTCGATGGCCGAGGCGCGCGACATGATCGACCGCTACTATGAGGCCTATCCGGGCGTGCGCACGTTCCTCGACAACGTGGTGGTGCGTGCCAAGCAGACAGGTTACGCCGAGACCATGTACGGCCGCCGTCGCCACATTCCGGAGCTCAAGGCCAAAAATCCGCAACTCCGCGGCTTTGGCGAGCGCACGGCCATGAACCACCCCATGCAGGGCACCGCCGCCGACATCATCAAGATCGCCATGGCCCGCGTAAGCCGCCGCCTGGAAGAAGAGGGCTTTGCCGCCCACATGATCCTGCAGGTACACGACGAACTGGACTTTGAGTGCCCCGTCAACGAAGTCGAGCGCCTAACCACCATGGTCCGCGACGCCATGGAACACGTAGTAGACCTCCGCGTACCGTTGATCGCCGAAGCCAGTACCGGCATAACCTGGGCCGACGCGAAATAGGGAAGCACTCCATAAGGCAAGCTCGCCCAAGACGCAAGCCCCCACATACTTAAGATTTGGGACAAACACTACTGATTAATTTGTCCCACAGTAACCAAAACAGAGGGGAGCCCCTCCCAACAAGGAGCTCCCCTCTGCTCAAATCATTTCAGCTAAGTATCTAGACACTCAAGACGCCATCTTGGCGGCAGGAAAGTAAACCTAGGGCCTGGCCGGGCGGCACGGGTTAACTTTTCGTAGATTCCGCACGCAAAGAAAGCCACTTAATGTGGCTTTCGTCTTGCGCAGGACCTGACCGAGCGAAAAGTTATCCCGTGCCGCCCGGTCAGGCCCGATGGGACGGCTACCGAGCCGCCAAGATGGCGTCGATGAGCGTCAGTACGCCCCCGTCGTTGTTGCTCGGAATGCGCCACTTAGCATGCGCGTTCATATGCTCCTCGGCGTTGTCCACGATAAAGCTATGTCCGACGCGCTCCAGCATGGGGATATCGTTGTACGTATCGCCCACGGCGGCGGCGTCGGCGATATCGATGTCCAGGTGCTCGCATAGGTGCGCGACGCCGGCGCCCTTGTCGACGCCCAAGTTCATGAAGTCGATCCACTCGCGCCCGGCATTGGTGACGTAGAGCTTGTCCGAGAACTCGGGGCTATAGGTCTCGCGGAATGCGGGCTCGGCATCGTAGGCGGGGAAGAAGATCGAGATCTTGTTGGACTCGATATCAATGCCCTCAAAGCTGTCGACGTAGTTGATTGTGTTGTAGTAGACGCTGATCTCGTCGTGGTATTGATGGTCGCGGGCAAGCACGTAGAACTCGTCGAAGCAGCACAGGACGGGGACAGCGCGAGGATCCTCCGAGGCGCGGCTCAAGACCTGCTGGTACAGCTCCACGTCGATAATGCTCTTATAGATATAGCTGCCACGATAGATCAAGCATGCGCCGTTGTCGGGACAAAAGGCGAGGCGGTTCTTGATGCCCTCGAACATCTCTTCGAGCTTGGGGGCGGGACGTCCGCTGGCGGGGCAGAATACGATGCCGGCTTCGGCGAGCTTGTCCAGGCGTTCGTCAAGGCCTTGCGGCAGCACGCGCTCGTCGGTCAGCAGTGTCTTGTCCATGTCGACGGCGATGAGCTTAATGTTTCCGATATTGGCGTCCGATTCGTAAGTTTGCATAAAAGCGAGCCTTTCGTTTCGAAATTGTTTCAGACGTTATAACCATCAACCAGTAACCGAGCGTATTGTCGCAGGAACGGAGCGTGTTTGCACCACGCTTCACAAAGTAATGAAAAAAATTTTCAGAAATTTGAATTTGTCGCTTGCGCTGTAGGCACTTTAGCGTAATATAGCGACCATCGAAAACGGAGACGGAAAAACAACCGCTTACCGAGGAAAAGGTACCGTTTACGATATTAGAATTGCGCCCGGCGATAGGTGAAAGGAGAGGCAGATGCAGTTCGTAAAGATCATCACTACTGCAGACAATGCCATCCGACGCCAGCGCGCAATTTCCCGACGACGATAACAATCGTCTCTGTCCGTATGGGGCTAAATGCTCCAACAGAGTCATTTTGAGGTCGTTGGGTTTTAGCACGACATAGACGCATGTTTCTAGGGCATGTTGTGCTGCTTTTTGCTATTTAACCTGATATTGCACGGTTTTTGACCTCGAAATGACTTGCAACTGACCGATGTTCTAACTAGCTACCAAGGGCGAAAGGAAACAGCCATGAGCAAGGAAAAAGTCGTTCTCGCATATTCCGGTGGTCTTGATACATCCGTATGTGTCAAGTGGCTCCAGGACGAGAAGAATCTCGATGTCGTTTGCGTCTGCGGCAACGTGGGCCAGGAGGAGACCGGCCTGGATGCCAAGAAGCAGAAGGCGCTCGACCTGGGCGTTCTCGATTGCCAGGTGCTCGACCTGCGCGACGAGTTCTCCGATGAGTTCCTGACTAAGGCCATCGCCGCAAATTCCATGTACGAGAACAAGTACCCGCTGCTCTCCGCCCTGTCTCGCCCGCTGCTCGCCAAGAAGCTTGTCGAGGTCGCTCACGGGTTTGGCGCGACCTACGTCGCCCACGGCTGCACCGGCAAGGGTAACGACCAGGTTCGTTTTGAGGCTGCGGTCAAGGCCCTCGACCCCGAGCTTAAGGTTATCGCCCCCGTTCGCGAGTGGGATCTGAAGTGCCGTCCCGACGAGGTCGCCTATGCCCACGCCCACAACGTGCCGGTTCCCGAGGGTGCCAACGACAACCCCTATTCCATCGACGACAACCTGTGGGGTCGTGCCATTGAGTGTGGCCACCTGGAGGACCCCTGGAATGAGCCGCTCGACGACGCCTGGGTTATGACCAAGAATCCCGAGGACACGCCCGACACCCCGACGTATACCGAGATTGAGTTTGAGGTCGGCAAGCCCGTCGCCGTCGACGGCAAGAAGATGAAGCTCTCCGAGATCGTCATCGCTCTCAATAGGATTGCGGGCGACAACGGCTTTGGCCGTCTCGACCTGGTCGAGGATCGTCTGGTGGGCCTCAAGAGCCGCGAGTGCTATGAGGTTCCCGGCGCCCTGACGCTCATTACCGCCCATAAGGCACTCGAGGACATTTGCGTTGAGGGCGACCTGCTCAAGACTAAGATTAAGCTCGAGCAGGATTGGGCCACCGCCGTGTACAACGGCCAGTGGTACAGCCCACTCAAAAACGCGCTCGACGCCTTTATGGCCGACACCCAGAAGTTCGTGACCGGCACCGTCCGTCTGAAGTTCTTTAAGGGCAACTGCCATGTCGTCGGCCGCAAGAGCCCCTTCAGCCTCTATGACTACGGTCTGGCCACCTACGACCGCGACACCACGTTTGACGAGAAGGCCAGCGCCGGCTTTATCGAGATCGATACGCTGTCGCTCAAGACGTGGGCTAAGGTCCAGGGTCCCAGCTCCGCTGCCGTCCAGGCTTAAGCCTTCCTTCCCTTGGTATCCGCGCGCCCATCCGCGTGATACATAACGGGCGCACGGGGTCCCTACCTTTCGTTATGCTTGCTGACACTTCTTAACATCGGTGGCCCCTACGTTCCGCCCGCATATATGATGCCGCGTCTGCGGCTGAGTCCGAGCCCCGCCGGGGTTGTCCGGCGGGGCTCCTTCTATCAATTTGGCGGCTCTGCGCCTATATATATGAGGAGTATCCATTATGCTCAATGCTATCGCGCATGCTTTACTTGCCCTCGTGCCCGAGTTCGATGCTGCAAAGGTCGAGGACGTTCCTATGAGCCTGAAGGCCTGGATCGATGGTTCGCAGGGCAACATCCGGAGGGAGACGTTGGGCGCCAAGTGCATGGTGCGTCACTTCTTTGCAAATTAGCTATATGGCCTCGCGCACGGTGGGGAATATGCAAAACTAGCGGTTGAAAAATCGCTTTAGTGATATGGCGCATTGCTTTGGGCGCTTGTTTTGGTATTTGATGAAAGGGGACGGTTCCATGGCTCTTTGGGGCGGTCGTTTTGAGGCGGGAGTGGCCGAGGTCACGCAGGAGTTTGGCGCGTCGCTGCCGGCCGACAAACATCTCTATAAGCAGGATATCGCCGGTTCTAAGGCGCATGCCAAGATGCTGGCGGCCCAGGGCATCATCAGTGCCGAGGATGAGCAGGCGATTGCCGAGGGCCTGACCGGAATCGAACAGGATATCGACGCCGGTAACTTCACCTTCGATATCAACGACGAGGACATCCATATGTCCATCGAGAGCGAGCTGACGCGTCGCATCGGCGAGGCCGGCAAGCGCTTGCATACCGGACGTTCGCGCAACGACCAGGTGGCGACCGATACGCGCCTGGGCGTCAAGGCGTTGGCCAAGGAGCTCATGGAGGCCAACCTGCAGTTGCGCCACGTGCTGGTGGATGCGGCCAAGAAGTACGACAAGGTGATTCTGCCGGGTTACACGCACATGCAGCATGCTCAGCCCGTGCTGCTGTCACATCATCTGCTGGCGTATTCCTGGATGTTCGCGCGCGACTTTACACGTCTGAAGGCCGCCTTTGATGCCGCCGACAACTGCCCGCTGGGTGCTGCCGCGCTTGCCGGTACGAGCTATCCGCTCGATCGCCAGATGACGGCTGCCGAACTTGGCTTTGCGGGCGTGATTCCTAACTCGCTCGATGCTGTTTCCGACCGTGATTTCCTGCTCGACCTGCATTATGCCGGCTCCGTCATGGCCATGCACCTGTCGCGTCTTTCCGAGGAGATCGTGCTGTGGTCGAGCTCCGAATTTGGCTTTATCACGCTTTCCGACTCGTACTCCACCGGCTCGTCCATCATGCCTCAGAAGAAAAACCCCGACTTTGCCGAGCTTATTCGCGGCAAGAGCGGTCGCGTGTACGGCAACCTGGTCCAGCTGCTCGTGACCATGAAGGGTCTGCCGTTGGCCTATAACAAGGACCTGCAGGAGGACAAGGAGGGCGCGCTCGATACCGCCCACACGCTCATGCAGTGCCTGTCGGTTATGGCCGGTATGATTTCGACTTGGACCGTCAACGAGGGCGCCATGGCACGCGAGTGCGGCGTGGGTCACCTTGCCGCCACCGACGTTGCCGACTACCTGGCTAAGCGTGGTCTGCCGTTCCGCGAGGCGCACGCCGTGGTGGGGCATTTGGTCCTGATGTGTGAGAAGCGCGGCTGCAATCTTGAGGATCTGCCGTTTGAGGTGTTCCAGGAGGCAAGCCCGCTCTTTGAGCGCGATATTACCGAGGCGCTCGACATCCCGTCGATTGTCGCTGCGCGCACGACCGAGGGCGGTACCGCCCCTGCCGCCGTTGCCGTGCAGTTGGGGCGCGCCGAAGCGCAGCTTGCGGCCGATGAGGGTGTGTTTGGCTCGTTGACTAAGGTCGTCGAGATGGGCCACGGAGCAAAGTAAGGTTTTGGCTGAAGCTGCTTTGGCCATTTATTGATAAATCGTTTTCCGGGCGCCTGCTGTTGCGGACGCCCGTTTTTTGTTGCTATGGGGGAGGGGCTTATCGAGAACTTCTGTAGGACCTTTGGGCAGGTTGTGAAGGGGATACGTTCGCGGGTGGCAACCGACCGTCTGCTCTGTTCGATGCGGTTGATGGGCGGTCGGATGGTACTCTAATCGGGCTTCGAAACAGAAGTGACATATATAAAGCGCTTTAATAAATTGCAGCGTTTCAATACACAGCTTTTTGTTTAACTGCAGCTAAAACTCTGTTACGATGCAGTCCAGGCGGGTGCCGGAATGGGACTTGGGCACGCGCGAACCTACTTGAAAGGCTACCTTATGGCTATCGAGAAGACCTTCATCATGATTAAGCCCGACGCCGTGCGCGACCGTAAGATTGGCGAAATCGTTGCTCGCATTGAGCGTAGCGGCCTCGTCATCGAGCGCATGGAGATGACCACGCTTGAGCGCGCTACCGTCGAGGAGCACTATGCTCACCTCAACGACAAGCCCTTCTTTGGCGGTCTGTGCGATTTTATGACGAGCGGTCCGGTCGTCAAGATGGTCGTTTCCGGTCCTTCTGCCGTTGCTAAGATGCGCACCCTCATGGGCGCCACCAACCCGCTTGATGCCGCTCCTGGCACCATTCGCGGCGACTTTGCCGTCGATGTCAACGCCAACGTGATCCACGGCTCCGACTGCCTGGAGAACGCCGAGATCGAGATTAAGCGCTTTTTTGGCTAAACCAGCTTTGACTCCTTAAAGCTGTTAGCGTGTGGCTTGGGCGCCGCGGAACTCCATCCGCGGCGCCCTTTTTATTCCAAAATCTATGAAGGGGCCCGCTCGGACATGAGTTCCGAGCGGGCCCCTGCTGTTAGCTTGTGGCACTGAGTAGTTTAGGCCTCGTCGACGACCTTGAGGCCGCGCGTGTGGTCGATCTCGTTGAGGAGGTTAACGCGACGCTCGTGACGACCGCCCTCAAACTCGGCGTCGAGCCACTCGTCGACAATCATCTTGGCGAGCTCGGAGCCCACGACGCGGGCACCAAAGGCGAGCACATTGGTGTTGTTGTGCATGCGCGAGAGCTTGGCGCTGAAGGGCTCGGAGCACACGACGGCGCGAACACCTTCGACCTTGTTGGCGGCCAGGCTGATGCCGACGCCGGTACCGCAGATCAGGATACCCAGGTCGACGTCACCGTTGGCAACGGCTTTACCCACCTTGTAGCCGGCGATGGGGTAATCAAAGCTCTCGGAGGTGTCGGTGCCATAGTTCACGACCTCGCAGCCGCGCTCCTTCAGGTGCTCGGAGATGATGTTCTTGAGCTCGACGGCGGCATGGTCGTTGCCGATACCAATCTTCATGAGTGGTTCCTCTCTGGTCCGTGCGGCGGAATTGCTAAAGGTTTTACCGCGTTCGACTGCATGATAGCGCGACTTTTGTGTAAACGCTCGGGCGTTTTTTGGTCAAACGCTTTAGCATGCAACAAGACGGGCTTCTCATGAATGAATGCCGTCAGATGGCGCTTGAGGGCCGTCCATCGGAACCATGGTTGCGGTTTTTGATGCATTGTTATCAAATAATAGAACTAATTATTATCGAGAGCCCAGTCCGTTATGTAAGCAGGAGATACCTATGCCTACCGATTCCATTCGCGATGCCGCTTTTTGCGATGTCTTGAACCGCGAGCTTGTCTGTGCGCTCGGCTGCACCGAGCCTATTGCCGTTGCCTATGCAGCGGCGCTGGCGAGCCAGACGCTCGGTTGTGAACCCGATCATATGGACGTTGCCTGCTCGGGCAACATCATCAAGAACGTTAAGAGCGTGACCGTGCCCAACTCGGGCGGTATGCACGGTATTGAAGCGGCGGCCGTGTTGGGTGCTGTGGGCGGCGACGCCAAGAGCGCGCTCGAGGTGCTCGAGAGCGTTAACGACGAAGACCGTTCTCGCGTGTCCGAGCTCCTCGCCGATGCCGGTTACTGCGATGTGTCGCTTGTCGAGGGTGTGCCCAACCTCTACATCAAGGTGACTGCTACAGCCGGGGGCCATACCGCGGTCGTCGAGATTACCGACCATCACACCAATGTCACGTGCCATACGCTCGACGGTATTCCGGTGTGCGGCAAGTCGGCGGGGGAGTGTGCCGCCTGCGCCGAGCGCGTCGTGGCCGAGCGTGCGGCAGATAGCGCCGACACGCCCATGTCGATTGAGTCCATCGTCGACTTTATCGAGGGCGGCGACATTGAGGGCGCCCGCGCTGCCGTTGAGCGTCAGATTGAGCTGAACGGTGCGATCAGTGCCGAGGGCCTGGCGCACGCTTGGGGCGCCGAGGTCGGCCGTACGCTGTTGGGCGCTCGTGCCGATGACGTCGCCTGCCGTGCCCGCGCCCGTGCAGCCGCCGGGTCCGACGCCCGCATGAACGGCTGCGCGCTGCCGGTCGCCATCGTGTGCGGCTCGGGCAATCAGGGCATTACCTGCGCACTGCCCGTTATGGAGTATGCCGAGTATTTGCGCTGCGACCACGAGCGCCTGGTGCGCGCCGTGATGCTGTCCGATCTTATCGCCGTGCATATCAAAAGTTATATTGGTGCACTCTCGGCGTTTTGCGGTGCTATTTGTGCCGCGTGCGGTGCCGGTGCCGCGATTACCTGGCTGTGCGGTGGCACGCGCGAGCAGATTGGCGCGACGGTCTCCAACACGCTCGGTAACGTGGGCGGCATCGTGTGCGATGGCGCCAAGGCGAGTTGCGCGGCTAAGATTTCGGCAGCCGTGGACGCTGCGATTCTGGGTCACGATATGGCTATGCAGGGCCGCGGCTTCCGTGCCGGCGAGGGCCTCATTCAGGATACCGTCGAGCAGACAATCGCTAGCATGGGCTACGTGGGCCGCGTGGGCATGAAGGATACCGACGTCGAGATCCTTAACATCATGATCGGCAAGACTCGTATCTGCTAGTAGTTAAGTTGCGGTGAGATAGTTCCTAAAATGGCCCGGTTGAGGGTCAAACAGGAACTATCTCACCGCAACTGTGTTAGATGTTCTGATTCTTACGAGAGTTCGTCGGCTACTTGGTGTTCGTAGAAGGCTTCTACTACGGCGTTGAAGTCGCGGGCGAAGTCTTCCATGGTTCCGCGCCAGGTGGCTCGGCTTGGTTTGCCCTGGCCAACATAGGCGGTTTGAATGCCGCAGGCGGGGCTGGGGAAGTCGCGCTTGGGGTCGTTGCCCACCATGAGGACCTCGTGCGGCTCGAGCCCCATCACCTGAAGCTGCTCTAGATAGTAGGTGGCATCGGGCTTGCAGCGGGTGGTGTTTCCCATGTGCGTGACGAGCTCAAAGGGGGCGTCGGCCAGGTCGCCCCAACCCATGCGGCACTCGATGGCCCCCTGCGGAAAGCTGGGGTTGGTAAAGAGCGCGCAACGCAGTCCTGCATCCTGTACGGCCTGAAGCGCGGCGTGTGCGCCGGGCATGGCGTGGGCGTTGATGACATCGTCGTTCTTGTACGGAAGAACTTCTCGGTCGTAGTAGGTAAACGCTTCGTAGATGAGTGGGTCCGAGAGGCAAATGCCGCACCGGCGCTCAACCTCTTCTTGGTAGAACTCAAGATTGGTGCGATTATCCGTGCCGCTTCGGCGGTTGGCGTTGAGGTCGACCAAGATGGTGCCGAGGCGTGCCATAGTGCCGCCGCGGCTGCGTCGCCCGATGTCCGCGAGCATCGACGAGACATCCTTAAAATACCGAAGGATGAATGCGTTGAGGTTGATGCTAAGAAGCGTCTCGTCCATATCGAAAACGACTGCTTTGAGCACGCGGGCACCTTTCTCGATAAATCGTTCTAGAATCGTTGGCTCCGGATACTTTACCTCAAAGGCGTATGGGCAAACTGCTTATCGTGAAGTTGTGGAGACAGCTGTCCATAAGATTACGAAAAAGTCTCCACACGAGTAAAAAAACGCAGTTCACGCTTGAAATCGAACTCATTTCCCCGTAACCTATACGAACGTGATTGCATAAGCGTCACATTAGTATCTGTCGGCTCCCGAGTGTTCCTAAACGTTGTGTGCTTGTCGCACCCTTCTGTAGGTCCTAGCAATCGGGGCCCCGTAGTTCGAAAGGGGTCCACCTTTGAGTGAGATTCAGAACTCGTCCATTTTCTCTCTTGACGATGTCAACGAGGAGGAGATGAACAACCTCATCGACGGTACGATTACCGACTTTGATGAGGGCGATCTCGTTAACGGCACTGTAGTTAAGATCGAGCATGACGAGGTGCTCGTTGACATCGGATTCAAGTCCGAGGGCGTTATCCCGGTCCGCGAGCTGTCCATCCGCAAGGACGCTAACCCTGCAGACATCGTTGCACTCGGTGATCCCATCGAGGCTCTGGTTCTCCAGAAGGAGGACAAGGACGGTCGTCTGGTCCTGTCCAAGAAGCGTGCCGAGTACGAGCGTGCTTGGAACCGCATCGAGGAGAAGTTCAACTCCGGCGAGAACGTTGAGGGCGAGGTTATCGAGGTTGTCAAGGGCGGCCTGATTCTCGACATCGGCCTGCGTGGCTTCCTGCCCGCTTCCCTCGTCGACCTCCGTCGCGTCAAGGACCTCACCTCTTACATGGGCACCCGCATCGAGGCCCGCGTCATCGAGATGGACCGCAACCGCAACAACGTCGTCCTCTCCCGTCGCGTCGTGCTCGAGGAGTCCCGTAAGGCCGAGCGCTCCGAGATCCTGTCCAAGCTCAAGTCTGGCATGCGTCTCCAGGGCACCGTTTCCTCCATCGTCGACTTCGGCGCCTTCGTCGACCTCGGCGGTATCGACGGCCTCATCCACATCTCCGAGCTCTCCTGGAACCACGTCAACCATCCTTCCGAGGTTGTCAAGGTCGGCCAGGAGGTCGAGGTCGAGGTTCTCGACGTCGATCTCAACCGCGAGCGCATCTCCCTGGGTCTCAAGCAGACCACCGAGGATCCGTGGCGCGCACTGGTCAAGAAGTACCCCGTCGGCGCTATCGTCGAGGGCACTGTGACCAAGCTTGTCCCGTTCGGCGCTTTCGTCGACCTGGGCGAGGGCATCGAGGGCCTGGTGCACATCTCCGAGATGGCCAACAAGCACGTCGATCAGCCTTCTCAGGTCACCCACGTGGGCGACAAGGTTCAGGTCAAGGTCATGGAGATCGACCTCGACCGTCGTCGTATCTCCCTGTCCATGAAGTCCGCTGCTGAGACTCTGGGCGTCGAGATCGAGGTTACCCCGCTGCCTTCCGAGAAGAAGGACGAGGAGACCGACGCCGAGTAAATCGGTTTGACGATCACTTGTTTTAAGGGATCCGTCCGCAATGGACGGGTCCCTTTTTTGCATTTGTTGTTGAGGTACGCGATGCTGCCCGTGCGCAATGCTGCCCTGGCTGTTCGCAGACTATTGGGTTGTCTGTGCATGAAAAATGCCGACATCCCGCCTCGGGGAGGAGGCGGGAACGCACCGAGTAGACGGAGAGGTGCGGAGCGCGGTCGCGTCTCGACTGGCGACGTTGCCCATCGACACCCCTATTGTACTGCATAGCGCGGTTCTTGGTTTATCGTGTCGAACGCTTGTGTTGTGCCATTGCCTGCGGCAACGGTGTGCTACACTCTTGCACTGCTGAGTGGGCCAAACGGTCGCGCGATGTGCTGCTTGCAGCACGCGTGAGGAAAGTCCGGGCTCCAGAGGGCGGGATGCCGGCTAACGGCCGGGCGGAGTGATCCGACGGAAAGCGCCGCAGAAAAGAAGACTCCCACCTGCGCCGCAAGGCGTAAAGGGAAAAGCTGAAACGGTGGTGTAAGAGACCACCAGCGTCGTGGTAACACGGCGGCTTGGCAAGCCCCATCCGGAGCAAGCGCGAATAGGAACGCTATGGGCCGGCCCGGTCCGCGTTCGGGTAGCGTGCGTGGAGCTGCATGGTAACGTGCAGACAAGATAAATGACCGTTCACGACAGAACCCGGCTTACAGGCCCACTCAGCACTTTGTTGACGCTGCGAACCCGTCAGTGCGGCAATCTGCCTTTCAAGCCTTCGGGCATGACCTTAAGGTCAATGCCCTCGTCTTTCAAGGCACTTTGCTCGCGCTGACGGGTTCTCGCCTTCGACGGCGTCAGCTGGCCGATTTGGCGCTCATTCGTCGGTCGCCGCCATAAGGCGTGCTCCCTCCTCTTTCGGGCCAAATCGACTCAGCTGACGCCGTCTCGCTGTTTTTGCCTGGTCATTGGCGTTGCCGTTCTATTTACTGGGGTTATCGGTACGGCCTTTGCCGTATTATTGAGGCTGTTTGTTGCTGCGCTTTATTCTATTGAGGGGCTTTGTTGGACAGCTATTTTACTCTGCAATCGAATAATGAGGCTACGGGCGAGTTTGTGGACCGCAAGAGCCGGTTTATTGCCCAGCTGGTCCATATTGAGTCCGAGGATGAGGCGAATGCCTTTATCGAGATGGTTCGCAAACGTCATTACGACGCTCGACACAATGTTCCCGCGTGGATTTTGGTCGATGGGCGCGAGCGCCAGAGCGATGATGGTGAGCCGAGCCGCACGAGCGGCATGCCGACGCTCGAGGTGCTGCGCGGTGCGGGGCTCAAAAATGTTTGCTGCGTGGTGACGCGCTATTTTGGTGGCACGCTGTTGGGGCCTGGTGGCTTGGTGCGCGCCTATACCGCGGCAACGCAGGCGGCGGTGGCCGAGGCTCAGGTGTCCGGGCAGATCGTCGAGATGACGAGTGTCGTGCCGGTTGATGTGCATGTGGCCTATCCACAGTATGAGCAGGCGCTTCGCTTGGCGCAGGATTCGGGTGCCAAGGTTTCGGATACCGATTACGCGGATGCCGTGACACTTCACTTGGTGTTTAAGGCGGGGGAGCAGGAGCCATTTTGCGCCAAGATGCGCGAGCTTATGGCGGGGCGCGAGGAGATTGAGGTCGGCGCTCCCGAATATGCCGAGTTCTAACGGCGACGGCCGGCGTGCTTTTGGATGGATCCCAAGCGCGCCGGCCGTCGTTTTATGCCGCTGGTGTTTACTCGGCGAGCTGCTTTAGCATATCGCAGGCGATCTCGATGGCATCGTCGATGCAGCCGGGGCAGCTGCGGAGCGGACCCTTATCCGACCGGATGCCCTTGAGCGTGCCGCAGACGGTCGTCGTGTTCTTTTCGCCAAAACGCTTGGCGATCTCGCGCGACAGCTTGTAGGTCTGGCCCTTGGTCTTTGGGTTTTCCATGCCGTCGCTCATTACAAAGCCCATGATGGCCACGGCGCCCGAGATGGCGCCACAGGTTTCGGTCATGCCGCCCATGCCGGCGCCAAAGCCCTCGGTGAGGGTAAAGGCGACCTGGGGGTCGAGCCCGACGGCGGGCGCGAGCGTGCAGGCGACGGCCTGGGCGCAGTTAAAGCCGCGGGCGTGGTATTCGGCAGCCTGAGCCTGACAGGCGTTGATGTCGAGCTGGGCCGTATCGATTTGCTTCATCGTTGTCTCCTTGGTCACGGTGTACCCGCCTATGGTACCCGTGACGGTGCGTGTTATCATCGAGAGGTTCATGGATGCCTCATTTTTATCTATCGAGCAAATGCCCAAGACTTGAGATGAATACCCTTGATCAATTTGTCCCATAACCTACCTTGGTGATGGGTTGAGAGGGGTGCAGGGTAGCGGTATCGTGAACCGAATAAAACGTAACCCAGGCAAGGGAGCAAGATATGAGCGAGCAGACCATCGGTACCACATGTGTTCAGGGCGGCTATCACCCGGGAGATGCGGAGCCGCGCCAGGTGCCCATCTACCAGTCCACCACGTGGAAGTACGACACTTCGGAGCACATGGGCAAGCTGTTTGACCTAGAGGAGTCGGGCTATTTCTACAGCCGTCTGCAGAACCCCACGTGCGATTTGGTTGCCGCCAAGATCTGCGAGATGGAGGGCGGTACCGCTGCGATGCTCACGAGCTCGGGCATGGCTGCGAACTTCCTCGCGATTTTTAACGTGGCCGGTGCCGGCGATCACGTGGTCGCAAGCTCTGCCATCTACGGCGGTACCTACAATCTGCTTGCCCATACCATGGGTCGTATGGGCTTGACCTGCACGTTCGTTGCCCCCGACTGCACCGACGAGGAGCTCGAGGCAGCCTTCCAGCCCAACACCAAGCTCGTCTTTGGCGAGACGATCGCCAACCCCGCCCTTGCCGTGCTCGATATTGAGCGCTTTGCCAAGGCCGCGCACGACCACGGCGTACCGCTGATGGTCGACAACACCTTCCCGACGCCCGTGATGTGCCGTCCCTTTGAGTGGGGCGCCGACATCGTCACGCATTCCACTACTAAGTACATGGATGGCCATGCGGCCTACCTGGGCGGCGTGATCGTCGATCACGGCCAGTTTGACTGGATGGCCCATGCGGACAAGTTCCCGGGTCTCACCACGCCCGACGAGAGCTACCACGGCGTGACCTATGCCGAGAAGTTCGGTCGCGAGGGCGCCTTCATTACCAAGGCCACCGCGCAGCTCATGCGCGACCTCGGCCCCATGCAGAACCCGCAGGCGGCCTTCTTCCTGAACAGCTCGCTCGAGAGCCTGCACGTGCGCATGCCGCGTCATTGTGAGAACGGCCTGGCCGTTGCCAAGTTCCTGCAGAGCCACCCCAAAGTGCGCTTCGTGAGCTATCCGGGCCTGGAGGGCGACAAGTACTACGACATGGCTCAGAAGTACATGCCCAACGGTACCTGCGGCGTCGTGAGCTTTGGCTTTACCGGTGGTCGTGCGGCGGCCGAGACCTTTATGAAGAGTCTTAAGCTCGCCCAGATTGCCACGCACGTGGCCGATGCCCGCACCTGCTGCCTGCACCCGGCAAACGCCACCCATCGCCAGATGAACGACGAGGAGCTCATCGCCTGCGGCATCTCCGCCGACATGGTGCGCCTGTCGTGCGGCCTTGAGGACACGGCCGATCTGATTGCCGACCTTGAGCAGGCGCTCGAGCAGTGCTAGGCTAGCGTGCGTGCGAGGCGTGGGACGGCTTTTCGGCTGACGACGTCCTCATAGTTCCGATTCCGTAGGCGGGACCCCGATCGTGACCGTTTGTAGGCGATTGGGGTCCCATTTTTGCGTTGCACGATAGAAAGGATATACATGGAGAAAACTGCCGAGCAGCTGCGCCGCGAACACATTGCCCTGGAGGGCGACACCCACGGTAAGAATAAATGGGCGATTCTGTTCACCGTGCTCGTCATGACCTTTATGGCGTGTCTGGATGCGAGCATCGTGACGGTGGCGCTCCCAGTGATGCAAAAGGAGCTGGGGGTGGGTCTCGACCGCATTCAGCTCGTGAGCTCGGTGTATCTGCTCGCGACGTGTGTCGCCATGCTGCCGTTTGGCCGCTTGGGCGATGTGCGCGGCAAGGTGAATGTGTTCCAGCTTGGTGTAATCGTCTTTACGGGTGGCTCGTTGCTTTGCGGGCTTTCGGCTTCGCTCGAGGTGCTTATCTTGGCGCGTTTCGTGCAGGGCATTGGCTGTGCCGCCGCGATGGCCAACAATATGGGCATCATCACCGAGTCGTTTCCGGCGCGCGAGCGCGGTCGTGCCATGGGTATCCTCGCGACCTTCGTGGCCCTCGGCATGATGTGTGGCCCCGTGCTCGGCGGCATGCTGGTGGCAAGTTTTCCCTGGGAGAGCATCTTCCTCATCAACCTGCCCATTGGCGTCATCTCGTTTATCGTGGGGCTCTACACGCTGCCGCATGTTAAGCCGGAGGCCGGCAAGCGTCCCATGTCCATGATCGAGGCCGCTCGTCGCTGCTTTGCAAATTCGGCCTTCACCATCAACCTAGCCTGCATGCTCATCGTGTTCGTTGGCATTGGCGCATCCGAGTTTATTCTGCCGTTCTATTTCCAGGATGCCCATGGCTTTAGCTCCGATATTTCCGGACTACTCTTTTTGGCGCTGCCGATGGTGAATGCCTTTATCGGCCCGCTTTCGGGTACGGTTTCGGACCGTGTAGGCTGCGAGGGCCCCACGGCGGTCGGCCTGGGCGTGTACGTATGCGGTCTCTTTGCGGTAAGTACGCTTGACGAGCACTCTTCCATCCCAGTGATCGTGTGCTGTGTCGCGTTTATGTCGTGCGGCACGTCGATTTTCCAGAGTCCCAACAACTCGCTGTACATGGGTTCGGCTCCGCGCGAAGCGCTCGGCTTTGCGGGCAGCCTGGGCAGCCTGGCGCGCTATGCGGGTATGGCAGTGGGCATTACGGCGGCGTCGCATATCCTGTATGGGCAGATGAGTGTGGCGATGGGCGAGGCCGTGACCAGTTTTGTTGCAGGCCGTCCGGATGTGTTCCTGTTTGGTTTTCGTTCGGTGTTCTACGTGCTCATGGCTGTGGCGGCAGCGGGCTTTGCGCTTGCCATGGTGCGTTTGGTGAAGATGCGCGCCCGCCATTAGCGTGTTGGGAGGCTGTCTGCCACGTATTCGCGCCGTCTCGAAAACTGGTTTGTGGTGCGATGCGGCTTGTGGGGCGGGCGGGGGTCGGTCCGTGGTAGACTATCGAACAACGTTTATTAATCGCGCGGTATCGTTGCCGCGAGAAGGGGTTGCGCCATGCAGGAGCTTGAGGATCGTATTCGCCATGACGGCATCGTAAAGGCCGGTAACGTCCTTAAGGTTGATGCCTTCCTCAACCACCAGTGCGACGTTGAGCTGTTCGACCACATGGGCGCCGAGTGGGCCCGTCTGTTCAAGGGTGTCGAGATCAACAAGATCCTGACGATTGAGGCTTCGGGCATTGGCATGGCCTGCATCGCAGCTCAGCATTTTGGCGGCGTGCCGGTGGTCTTTGCCAAGAAGGCCCAGTCCATTAACCTCGACGGCGAGCAGTATGCTACGACCATCTACTCCTTTACCAAACAGAAGGAGTACCCGGTTATCGTGGGCAAGCGTTTCCTGTCCGAGGGCGATAAGGTCCTGATTATCGACGACTTCCTGGCCAACGGCTGCGCTCTTGAGGGTCTTATCAAGATCTGCGAGGCCGCGGGTGCCGAGGTGTCCGGTATTGGCATTGCCGTGGAGAAGGGCTTCCAGGGCGGTGGCGATAAGCTCCGCGAGCGCGGCTTCCGCGTCGAGAGCCTGGCCCGTATCGCCGATATGGACTGCGAGACCGGCGAGATCACCTTCGCCTAAGCGCGCAACACAAGCGATTGGTATTCGATGTGACAAAGGGACTTTCCCTTTGTCACATTTTTTGTATGAGGGGAGGTGTTGATATGGATGAGAACAAGATGGGATGGCGTGAGTATGCGCGCTATGCCGAGATGTCGGCCGAGGAGTTGGCGCGCGATTGCGAGGTGCAGGTGTTTCGCGCGACGGGTCCGGGCGGACAAGGCGTCAACACGACGGACTCGGCGGTGCGCATGAAGCATGGGCCCACGGGGATTGTCGTGACGGCGCGCGAGAGCCGTAGTCAGTTTCAGAATCGCAGCTGCTGTCTGCGTAAGCTGCGCGCTGAGCTTGAGCGTCGCGGGCGTCCACCGCGCCGTCGCGTCAAGACCAAAGTGCCACAGCGCTCTCGCCAGCGCAGGCTCAACGATAAGCACTTCAACGCGATTAAAAAGGCCAACCGTCGCAAGCCGGGCGGGGAGGAATGATCTTCTCAATAAGTTGCGGTGAAATAGGGACTGTTTTGCGGCTTTGGCTGCATAAACAGTCCCTATTTCACCGCAACTTAGGTGAAGCTAGCGGGTTGGGTGCCAGACTTCGAGGACGGCGGGAAGGATGTCCACCTCGATGCGCGAAGCGACGATGGGCTCGCCGTCGGCCTGAATGGGGTAGTCGGGCTCCTCGAGGGTGAGCTCGGCATGGCGGCAGCGGCGCATGCGAACCGGCGGCAACTTGGTATGGTGGCCGTCCTTGGCCGAAAGAAACATAGGCAGGGCAATCGCGCGAGGGACGGGGCCGCAGGCGTAGCAAACGTCGAGGATGCCATCGCACGGGTCGGCGTCGGGACAGATACGATAGTCCGAACCATAGGTGGGCCCCAGCTGGATGGCCATGATGATCGCCCTCACGCGCTCGGCGGGCGCACCGTCAAAGCTGACTGTCATGGGGTAGTTGCGATAGCGCAGGCCAAACTGCTCAAGTCCCGAGAGGGTGTAGAGCGGAGCGCCCGCCAGGCCAGTCTTTTTGCGTAGCTCGGTGGTGCCCAGGCCGATGGCGGCGTCAATACCGACGGAGAGCGTCTGGTCGTAGTACTCAACGGCAGCCTCGCCGTTGCCGCTCGCAGGGTTCCATGAGTGAATGCGCCCGATGTCCTGACGTTGCAGCTCGCAGGTGAGCAGCGCGCCAAAATCCTTGCCGGAGAAATCGTCGATACCGAGCGTTTGGGCAAAATCGTTGCCGGAGCCCACGGGCAGGACGGCAAGGGCGGGGCGGGCGTCCTGTTTTTGCGCCATGAGTCCATTGACGACCTCGTGAATCACGCCGTCGCCGCCAAGGGCGATAACGGTGCGATAGCCCTGAGCCTGTGCGGCCAGCTTCTTGGCGTGTCCCATACGCTCGGTCAGCACCAAGTCAAACTGGGATGAGCGCGCGGTCATGTCTAAAAAGCGCTGCAGGCGCTCAGCGACCTCGCGCGCCGCACCCGACTGGGCGGCTGGGTTGGCGATGATGAGCGTGCGACCAAAATCAGTTGCGTGCATGGGGCGACTCCCGGCGTGTGACATGACAGTGCGGTCGCGCTCAGGTCGAATTGCCCCCGATTGTGGCTGCACGGCGATTATTACATCTACTCTATCAGGTCGTTGTGGCGCTCGATAGCATCCGCTACCGTACCGCCCTCATCCACAATAAGCGAACGGCGCTTGGGTGAGATGATGCGCTGGGCGGGGTACACGCCGCGGTGTCCGCCGGTTAGGTAGCTGATAAAGGCCACGATGACAAAGAACCCGGCAGCCGTGCCGTGGAACAGGTCGATGGCCATCATGCAGGTGGTGATGGGCACGTTGAGGCCGGCGCAGAACACACCGAGCATGCCGAGAGCCGCCAGAAAACTGGGGTCAAGCCCGGTAAGGCAACCGATCCAGCCACCGAGTGCCGCACCGATGCCAAACAGGGGCGTGACCTCGCCGCCTTGGAAGCCCGCGCCCAGGGTAAGCGCTGTGACGACCAACTTGATGGCTGCGTCCGCCAGGGTGGTGTTGCCGGCAAACCCGGCGCCGGAAAGCCACGTGGAAAGGCCGGCGTAGTCCCAGGCGTCGAGGAGGGCATAGGCGGCCAAAACCACGAGTGCGCCTATGAGTGCGCGGACGAGGTAATTGGTGATAAAGCGACCGTACAGGCTTTTGACGGTTCGAACCGACCAGGCAAAGAGGCGTGCCGTCAGGCCGAAGATAATTGCGCTGATAACAACGATGGCAACCGTCCGTGGTGTCATGTTGGGAACGCTGGCGATGACATTCGCCTCGTACTCGGTTCCCAAGGCGAGCGATGTAAAGTAGCCGGTAAATGAGGCGACGAGGCAGTAGATGCCCGCAGTGTAGTCGATCTTGCCGATAAAGCACATCTCCATGCCAAAGAAAGCTCCGGCAAGGGGCGAACCGAATACGGCGCCAAAGGCCGACGAGATGCCGGCGAGCATAAGATCGTGGTGGTCATGCTTTTTGAGGTGGGCGAGGCTCGAGATGTTGCTGGCGATGGTGCCACCAATCTGCACCGCAGCTCCCTCGCGACCGGCCGACCCGCCCGTTAGGTGCGTGAGCGTGGAGCAGACGAAGGTGAGGACGGCCATGCGCATATGGATGAGGCGTGTGCCCAGAGCGGAGTCGATGACCAGGTTGTTTCCGCGTTTGGCGGCAAGACCGTGGTTTTTGTACACCCATGCGGTGGCAACGCCCACAACGGGAAACAGTGCGTAAATCCATGCATGGTGCTCGCGATAGTCGGTCGCGATATTCAGCGAGGCCAAAAACGCCCAAGCGGCAACGCCCATGGCAAGCGAGACGATAACGACGAGTACGAGCAACTTGGCGCTCGCGAGTAGGTTGCGGGCGTTGCGGCGCGTGTCGGCAGCCAAGAGATGCTCGGAGCGGGTGAGCTGTTGCCTGCCTGCCATGATTACGTCATTAAGGGAGAAAAAGCCGCCGTCGTCGAGCGACTGAGAATGATCCTGCGCTTCGTTTGCGCTTTCGGGTTTGTCGGTAAAAGTCATACGTTCCTCTTTTGGGTTGCAACACGAGCATTATAAAACGCGGTAAACGCGACGAGCCGGTGGGTTGGTTTTGGTTTTGTTTCGCGGCTTGCGGCCGACAGATGTATTTGCGGGTACAGGCCAAGTCGCGGTCGCGCGCCGAGGGATTATACTGAGATAAACATAAAGAATCGGCGCTTTTGTTGTGCGCCGCAGCATGCTAGAGGTGTATATGGCTGAGAAACTCATTCCGTTGGAGGACGCACAGGCGATCGTCTTGTCGCACGTGAATCGCACCGAAGTTGTCGAGATTCCCGTGTGGCAGGCGGCCGGTCTTCCCCTGGCCGAGGACGCCACGGCCGATATCGACATCTCTCCGTTTGCCAACAGCGCCATGGATGGATATGCCGTGCATGCCGTCGTCCTCGCCAAAGCGTCCACCAATGCGCCCGTGACGCTTTCCGTCGTGGGGCACGAAGCCGCGGGCCATGTGTTCGATGGCGTAATCGCCCCGGGCGAGACGGTCCGCATCATGACAGGCGCGCCGGTGCCCGAGGGTGCGGATGCTGTGGTGAAATACGAGATCGTCGAGGTGCTTGACGGCGACGGCAACGAGGGCTCGCACGTGAGCTTTTCGGCGCCTGCTAAAGTGGGGGAGAACGTTCGCTCTGCCGCCGAGGAGGCCCATGCCGGCGACGTCGTGATGCGTGCCGGCGAGGTTGTGGCCCCGGCCGGCGCTGGCCTGCTGGCAAGCGCCGGTTACGCGAGCGTGAAGGTCCATGCCGCTCCGCGCGTGGGCATTATCTCGCTGGGCACGGAGCTGGTCGCGCCGAGCGAGCTGCCGGCACGCGGGCAGATTCGCGATTCCAACTCCTCGGCGTTGATGGCCGAAGCGCTCGATGCCGGCGCCGAGCCGGTGTTCTATGGCATTGCGCCCGATGATGAGCAGGCGATTGCCGAGCTGGTGCATCGCGCCGTGCAGGAGTGCGATTTTGTCATTACGAGCGGCGGCGCCTCTGCGGGCGATTACGACTACGTGACGGCGCTGGTCAAGCGCGAGGGCGAGGTGCTCTTCGACCGCATCTCGATGCGTCCTGGCAAAGCCATCACGTTTGGCCTGCTTGGGGGCAAGCCGTATTTGGGGCTTTCGGGCAATCCCGCGGCGGCGTATGTGGGCTTTGAGATGCTCGCCCGCCCCGCGATCCGCAAGATGCGCGGCTTTGCCGAGGGTACGCGTCCCGTGCAGCAGGCGATATTGACGCACGGCGTGAAGAAGCGCCAGGACCGACGCTTCTTCGATCGCGCCACGGTTTTGCGCGACCCCGAGACCGGTGAGCTGTTGGTGACCGAGGCCAAGACGCAGAATTCGGCGCTGCTCGGCACGATGCAGCGGGCCAACTGTCTGCTGCGTATTGACGAAGGGCCGTGTGAGCTCAAGGCAGGAGATGTCGTGGACGTTGTTCGCGTCGACCTGCCCGAGGGCGCCGTGTTGTAGGAGGAATGCTGTGGAGCTGAAGATATCGATTGTGACGTGCTCGGATACGCGTGATCTTGCCCAGGACGAGGCTGGAGCCGCACTCGAGGAACTTATCGAGGCACAGGGCTGGACGGTCGCCTCACATGTGGTCGTGCGCGATGACGTCAGCGAGATTGGTGATGCCATTGTGGAAGCCTCCGATGAGTGCCACGCCAATGTCGTGCTCACCTGCGGCGGCACGGGTCTTTCGATGCGCGATGTGACGCCCGAGGCGACGCGTGCCGTCTGCGACCGCGACGTACCGGGTATTGCAGAGGCAATTCGTGCGTACTCGATGACCAAGACGCGCCGCGCCATGCTCTCGCGCGCTATTTGCATGCAGCGAGGTCATACACTTGTCGTAAACTTTCCCGGTTCTACGAAGGCCGCCAGCGAAAGCTGGGAGGCCATAGCAGACCAGCTGGAGCATGCGGCTCAGATGACAGCGGGCGGCGGACATACCAACTAAGCGGTTTACCTGCGACGGGGCGACCTGAACGGCTGCTCCGCCTTTGTTTTCCACCGAAGCGACGCCGAGGTGCACGCTAACTCGAAACTATATTCTCTGACGAGAATAATTTCTCACTATCATTATTCGCGCGAAAGTATAATCTGATTGCAGATTATAGCCCGCGGTGGGGTACCCGGGCACAAGGTCCGAAAGGGTTGAATATGTTCGATATGGTTTCTCGCCGCGGATTCGTCTCGCTTTCTGCTGTCGCCGCTGCCAGCCTTGGTCTTGCCGGCTGCTCGGGCAGCAAGACGTCCGAGCCGGCCGGATCCGATGCCGGCTCTGCCAAGGCCTCTTCCAAGAAGGAAACCGTCGAGCTGCAGGTCTTTGCCGCCAACTCGCTCGAGAAGGCACTGCCCGAGGTCCAGGAGCTCTACACCGACCAGACCGGCACCACCTTCGCCGACACGCAGTTTAAGGCGTCTGGCGACCTTGTCGAGCAGATGCGCGCCGGTGCCGCCGTCGACGTGCTCATCACAGCCTCCAAGGGCACCATGGATGACGCCGAGACCGCCGAGCTCGTCGACGCCGATACGCGTGAGGACATGTTCGTCAACGACCTCGTGATCATTCGCGCTGAGGGCTCCGACACCAAGATCGAGGCCATCGCCGACGTCGCGAATCTGGACGGCAAGATCGCCATCGGCGACGCCAAGACCGTCCCCGCCGGCAAGTACGCCAACCAGGCCTTAGCTTCTGTGGGTCTCTACACCGGCACCGAGGGCGACGACGGCGAGTATGCTCCCGAGATTGCCGACAAAGTCGCACTGGCCGACAAAGTTGGTACTGCCGCCGCCTATGTGTCCACAGGCGACTGCGTGGCTGGTTTTGTCTACAGCTCCGATATCTTCCGCTATGACGGCATCGAGGAGGCCTTCGTGTGCCCCGAGGACTCGCACAAGCCCATCGTGTATCCCGGTGCTGTCGCCGATAGCTCCGAGCACGCCGACGAGGCCAAGGCGTTTATCGACTTTTGCCTGTCCAACAAGAAGGCTCAGAAGATTTGGGCTAAGTACGGCTTTGAGCTTTCCGAGTAGTGCGGCTTGGCGCGATAATTCCATCGTTTTGTGTTTCACTTCGTCCTTGTATTCGCTTGGAGCTTTTCGTGCTTAATAGATTCAGCATGCTTGTCGCCTGTGCTTTGACCTTCGCGCTTTGCTGGGTGCCGGGATTTGCGTTTGCTGGGGTCGCTGAGGACGGGGCCCAAGTTGCTGCGACCGCTCATGGGCTTTCCTATGGGATTGAGGGTTTTGAGCGGTTGGCCAAGGGGACTGCTCGTGCCATGGAGGGCCAGCCTGAGGGCTACCGGTTTCCCGTTGACGAGGACGTGGACCTTGTAGTGGCGCCTGCTGCCGATCGCGTTGTGGTGTGGATATCGCCCAAGGCGGCCGAGAAGTATGGATTGGATCCGCAGGACAACGAGTGCATATCGGGTCTCAAGGCCCTCGTCTGTGAGCTCGACAGCGCAAACTCCATGGGAGGTGCGCAGCTGGGGGACGTTGATCTTCCTTGGTATGTTACGGCGGAAACAACGTTTGATGCCGGCGGGTATACCTATGGCTTTGATGTGCGTGGTGCGGATGGGGACCGCTATGTGGTGATTGCATCGGCCTCGGGTGATGCCAAGGGCGGCGCGCGTTGGCTTGATAGCGCTCAAATGGTAGAAGCATCGTCTGTCGTGTTGCGGGATGAGCGGGGGCCCTTGACCTCTCTGGCTTCCTTTTTGGGCGACATCGACTATCGCCCGTTTTGGGTGTCCATCAAAACGAGCGGCCTTGCCCTGGTGATCTCCTTTGCACTGGGCCTGTTTGCCGCGTGGAAGACTATGGGTACCTCGAGTCGCATCAAGGGCCTGCTCGATTCGGTCTTTACGATTCCTATGGTGCTGCCGCCCACGGTCTGCGGCTTTCTGCTCCTCATGCTGTTTGGCCGCTCGACCGGGGTGGGCCAGTGGCTCATCGCGCATGGCGTCTCGATTGTCTTTACCTGGCCCGCGGCGGTGATATCTGCCGTGGTGGTGTCGTTTCCCCTGGTCTACCGTACGGCGCTCGGTGCCTTTGAGAGCCTTGACACGCAGATGCTCGATGCCGCGCGAACCCTGGGATGGTCCGAGCGTCGCATCTTTGCCAAGCTCATGATGCCGCTCGGCTGGCCCTCCATCGCCGCCGGCGCGGTGCTTGCCTTTGCCCGCGCGATGGGCGAGTTTGGCTGCACCCTGTTCTTTGCGGGCAACTACGCCGGCATTACCCAGACCATCCCCATCGCCATCTACTTTGAGTGGATGGGCGGCAACACGTCGGTGGCCCTCTTTTGGGTCGTCGTCGTGATCGTGTTTAGTTTCCTGGTCATTTTGTTCATCAACATGTACACGGCGCATTCTCAAAAGTATCGCGAGCGCGGTCTCTCCCGTGCGGAGCGCAAGCAGGCCAAAGAGCTCGCCGGACAGGGCGATTCGCTTGACCCGGTGGGCGGCGATGCCTTGCGCATCGATCGCGAGGCGCTGGCCGAGCTTATGCGCGATGACGCGGCACCGCAGGGAGGTCGATAAGCTATGTCGCTCGTTTTGGATATCAAAAAGCGCTATCCCGGCTTTACCCTCGACATTCAGCTCGATGCCGGCGAGGAGCGTGTGGCGCTGCTCGGCGCCTCCGGATGCGGCAAGAGCTGCACCTTGCGCTGTATTGCCGGCGTGGAGACGCCCGACGAGGGCAAGATCGTCGTCAACGGCGTGACCTTTTTTGACTCGGTGGCGGGCATCAATCTGTCGCCCCAGGAGCGAAAATGCGCCCTGATGTTTCAAAACTATCAGCTGTTCCCCAATATGACGGTGGCCGATAACGTGTGCGCCGGCGTTGAGGGTGCAGGCGACGCCGCGGCGCGTAAAAAACTTGCCGAGCGTTACCTGGGCATCTTTGGCCTAGCCGATTTCGCCGACCGCTATCCCGCGCGCCTCTCGGGCGGCCAGCAGCAGCGCGTGGCGCTCGCGCGCATGGTGGCGGCGCACCCAGGCATCTTTATGTTTGACGAGCCCATGAGCGCGCTCGATGCTTACCTCAAGAGCGCGCTCGAGCAGAACATGCTCGACCTGTTCGACGTGTGCAACCGCACCGTGCTCTACGTGAGCCACGACATCGACGAAGCGTGCCGCCTGTGCCAGCGCATCTGCGTGATGCACAACGGGCACGTTGAAGAGATCGGTTCTGTCGAGGATGTGGTTCGCCGCCCGCAGACACTGGCGGCGCTGCGCCTGACGGGCTGCAAGAACACAAGCCGGGCGCGCAAGATCGGCGACGAAGAAGTTGAGGCCCTCGACTGGGGCATGACCTTTAACGTGGGACGCGAGGTTCCCGATGACGTGGCGTACCTGGGGATTCGCGCAAGTTACTTCCATGTTGACAATCGTGCCGAGCGGGGCCGCAACAGCTACGATTTGCACGTGGCCCGTGTGAGTGATTCGCGCTTTGAGCGGCTGGTGCTGTTGGACGTGCCACGTGTTGATGCACCCACGCGTCTGCAGTGGAAGGTCAACAAGGTGAGCGTGCCTGTAGAGGAGTTGCCGCAGGCGGGGGAGACCTTGCGCATGCATTTTGATGCGAGCAGGATTCATTTGGTTTGTCGATAGCGCCGGGTAATGCCGTCGGGGATATAAGCCTCGGCGGCTTTGTTTTTGCCGTTCGTCGAATGAGAGATGACAAATTCTTATCAATCAGGATAATAATTTATTAAAGGCGGCACACGACGCTGTCGTACGAATGTCAACGGTGTTCGCATGGTCGATGACCGTTGATATAGTTGACCTTAACTTGTAAAGGAGGGTGCGCACATGCCGCAGACGACATACATTTGCCGCGTTGCCGCGCGTGCCCTATATATCGCTCGGAGCCGCATATGAGCAGGTATGTTCACGGCTCCGGGAGAGACGACGCACAACTAAATAGTCAACCGCAAAGCAGGTTCCCCAAAATTCCGGGCTTGAGCACGGCAGGGCAATCGCCGCCCGTCGTGCATCGATATCGCTGTTATCCGTTTTTGGTTCGAGAGGGGAACCGTCATGGCTGAAGAATTTGATTTCCATCCGATGTGGGAGAGCCTCGGCATGAATCTTGCCGACCACGACATGCTGCTGGGCGCCGTGGGCCAGATGTACGGCGATATGTTCTTGACGCAGAACAATCGCCCCAAGTCCACGTCCTACCTGGACTTTGTGGCCACCAACATCCACAGCGGCCGTATTAAGGAGATGCTCGACAAGAAGGAGGCCGGCGAGGCCACCAAGATCGTCGGTTCGTTCTGCGTGTACGTGCCCGAGGAGATTGTGCTTGCCTGCGACGGTATTCCCGTGGGCCTGTGCTCGGGTGCCGATTGGGCAACCGATAAGGTCGAGGAGCATCTGCCGCGCAACACCTGCCCGCTTATCAAGAGCTTTGCCGGCTTTAAGCTGGGCGAGGTCTGCCCCTACATTGAGTCGAGTGACTTGGTGGTAGGCGAGAACACCTGCGATGGCAAGAAGAAAGCCTACGAGTTCTTTGCCACGCAAAAGAACATGTACGTCATGGATATTCCCAACGTACACGACGAGTCGACGCTCGTGACCTGGAAGGCCGAGGTCAAGAAGCTCGCCGCCAAGATCGAGGAAGAGTGCGGCGTCACGATTACGCCCGAGCGTCTGAAGGCCGCCATCCACGCCGTCAATGAGAAGCGTCGCGCCCTGCAGCGCCTCGCTGCCACGCGCGCTGCCGACCCTGCGCCCATCAGCGGTCTTGACAGCCTGCTGACCGTTCAGGCCGCCTTTATGGACGACACGCCACGTCTGACCGGAGCCATTAACGATATGGCGGCTGAGTGCGAGCAGCGTGTCGAGGCCGGCGAGGGCGTGGCGCCCAAGGGGACCAAGCGCATCCTGTACACCGGCACGCCCATGGCCGTGCCCAACTGGAAGCTGTTCAACCTCATCGAGAAAGCCGGCGGCGTTGTGGTAGGCGAGGAGTCCTGCACGGGCTCGCGCTACTACAAGGACCTGGTCGACGAGTCCGGTGAGACGGTGGACGAGATGCTCGATGCCATCGCCGAGCGCTACTTTAAGATCAACTGCGCCGTCTTTACGCCCAACGACCAGCGTATGAAGGACATTGTCCAGATGGCCAAGGACCTGCATGCCGACGGCATTGTCGACGTGGCTCTTCAGTTCTGCACGCTCTACGAGATGGAGTCGTTTGCCGTGGAGAAGGCCGCCGAGGAAGCCGGCATTCCGTTTATGCACATCACGACCGACTACGCCGGTGAGGATGCAGGCCAACTGCAAACCAGGATCGAGGCCTTCCTGGAAACCATTTAGGGCTATCCGTCCCGGCGGCTTTCCCAGGCATCCGATCTTGCCGTTCAAACCGTCGCTTGCGTGCGAAAGTACGCGGCGCGTCTCTTTCACGGCAACCTCGGGCACCTGGGAAAGCCGCTTCCTTGGTTGGTTAAAAGGTTTAGGAGTTATATGTCGGAAAATATTGAGCAGCCGTTGCCCAGCACGTTTGAGGAGTTCAACGAGCAGCGCAAGGCGGCGTTTATTCGCGTTAAGGATTACAAGCAGGCGGGTAATCGCCTGGTCGGCTTTTTGTGCAGCTATACGCCGCTCGAGATTATCGATGCCGCGGGCGCCTCGAGCGTGGCTCTGTGCGGTACGTCCGACGAGGTGATTCCCGAGGCCGAGAAGGTGCTGCCGGCAAACCTCTGCCCGCTCATCAAGTCGACGTATGGTTTTGCCTATTCGCAAAAGTGCCCGTTTACGTACTTTAGCGACATGATCATCGGCGAGACCACCTGCGACGGCAAGAAGAAGATGTACGAACTGCTGGGGGAGCTCAAGCGCACGCACATTCTGCACCTGCCGCAGGGTCGCGATCGCGCCTACGAGCGTGAAAGCTGGTACGAGGAGTGCCGCCTGCTCAAGGAGGAGCTCGAGAACTTCTACGGCATCACGATTACCAACGATGACCTGCGCGCTGCCGTCCGTCGTCGCAACCGCCTGCGTGCCGCCCAGCTCGAGATGTTTGCGCTGCAGGCTAACCAGCCGGCGGCCATGAGCGGCGTCGACCTGATGAGCACTATGTTTGCCGGTACGTTCAGCTTTGATATCGAGGCCTATACGCAGCAGCTGGAGCAAAAGGTTGCCAAGCTGCGCGAGGCCTACGACGCGGGCGAGCGCCCGGTTGCGGCGGATGCCAAGCGCGTTCTGATCACCGGCTGCCCGGTGGGCGGCGTGATCAACAAGATAGGCCGTACTATCGAGTCCAACGGCGGTGTGGTCGTGTGCATGGACGACTGCTCGGGCGAGCGCACGGCGGCCATGATGATCGACCCGGAGGCTCCCGATATCCTGCGCGCCATCGCCGACCGCTACTTGGACATCAACTGCTCGGTCATGACGCCCAACGACGGTCGTATGGAAAACACGCTGGCCATGTGCGAGAAGTATCATGTCGATGGCGTGGTAGAGAGCGTGCTACAGGCCTGCCACACCTTTAACGTGGAGAGTGCGCGCATGCAGGAGGCTGTCGAGGGTGCGGGTATTCCGTATATGAAGATCGAGACCGACTACAGCAACGGTGACATGGGCCAGATCGAGACCCGCATCGCCGCCTTCATCGAAACCCTCTAGCTTCCTCAGGCACCGGATCTTGCCCCTCAAACCGTCGCTTGCGTACCAAAGTATGCTGCGCTCCTCTTTCAGGGCAACCTCCGGCACCTGAGAAACCTAGAGCCAAGGCGCCTGAACGCGCCGCTACCTTTGATGTTTAGATTGGGAGAGAGCCATGATAGGGATCGGGATCGATATCGGGTCTACGGCGGCTAAGGCTGCTGTGGTCGACAGGGAGGGTTCGGTGGCGTGGACGTGCGTGCAGCCAACCGGGTTCTCCTCGGTCGATGCGGCCGAGCGCCTACGCGGTGAACTCGCCGCAGCCGGCTATGACGTGACGGGCGACGATGTTCGCGTGGTCGCGACTGGCTACGGCCGTGTTGCCGTGCCCTATGCACACAAGGTTGTGACCGAGATCACCTGTCACGGCACCGGTGCCGTGCGTCTGTTTGGCGACCATGGCACCGTGATCGATGTGGGCGGCCAGGACACCAAGGTCATTCAGCTTAAAAGTGGCCGCGTGGCCAAGTTCGCCATGAACGACAAGTGCGCTGCCGGCACGGGGCGCTTTTTGGAGATCATGGCCGACCGCCTAGGCATTTCCCAGCAGCAGATGGCCGACCTGGCGCGTTCCGGCGAGCCTACCAAGATCAGCAGTATGTGCACGGTATTTGCCGAAAGCGAGGTTATCAGCCTGATCGGTCGCGGTGAGCCGCGCGAGAACATCGCACGTGGCGTGATCGACAGCGTGGTCTCGCGCGTGGCGACCATGGCTGGGCAGGCCGCGGGCGCCCCGTACTACCTGACCGGTGGCCTGTGCGAGAACGCCTACGTTGTGGAGCGGTTGGGCGAGCTACTGGGGTCGCCGGTGACCACATCGCCCCAGGCTCGCTTTGCCGGTGCCATCGGCGCGGCGATTCGCGCGCAGGCGCTCAATTAATGCATCCGCCCCAGGCTCGCATTCATGCGTATACTGGGAGAAAATGATTGACCGATGAGAGGAGGTATCGATGGCTGACGATCAGATTAAGCTCACGTCTATGACTGCCGCGAGCGGTTGAGCCGCTAAGTTGGCTCCTGGAGCCCTCGCCCAGGTCCTGGGCGACTTACCCAATGTGCATAACGACAACCTGCTCGTGGGGTTCGATACCTCCGACGATGCGAGCGTCTTTCGCGTTGGCGACAACTTGGGCCTCGTACAGTCCATCGACTTCTTCCCGCCGATGGCCGCCGACCCGTTTCTGTTTGGCCAGATCGCCGCGGCCAACTCGCTTTCGGACATCTACGCCATGGGTGGGCGGCCGAGCCATGCCATGAACCTGCTGTGCATACCTAGTTGCCTGGGCGTTGAGGTTGCGGGGCAGATTTTGGCGGGTGGCGCCGACAAGTGCGTCGAGGCCGGTTGCGCCATCGCGGGAGGCCACACCATCAACGACGACGAGCCCAAGTACGGCTTGTCTGTGAGCGGCTTTGTCGCGCTCGACCGCATGCTCGCCAACAGCGGCGCGCGCGTGGGCGATGTTCTGCTGCTGACCAAGGCGGTTGGCTCGGGCATCATCACCACGGCCATTAAGGGCGAGCTCATCGAGCAGGACGAGGCCGCAGCCATGTTTGACTCGATGCGGACCCTCAACGAGGCGCCGATTCGTCTGGCTGAGGGACTTGAGCTTCACGGCTGTACCGACGTCACGGGCTTTGGGCTGATCGGGCATGCGTGCGAGATGGCCGAGGGCTCGGGCGTGCAGATTGAGCTCGCGTCGGGGGCGGTGCCGCTCTTTGACCAGGTGCTCGATATGGCGCGTCTGGGCATTATCCCCGCGGGTTCCTACCGCAACCAGGATTTCTTTGGCCCGCGCGTGGCTGCCGACGAGGACCTGGAGCCGGGCATGCTGGATGCGCTGTACGATCCGCAGACGTCTGGTGGCCTGCTTATCGCGGCGCCTGCTGCCGATGTGGATGAGCTTGCGCGTCGTCTGCATGCCGAGGATCGCATCGCCGCCGTTATCGGTCGCGTGTGCGAGGCGGTGCCAGGCGGCCCTGCCGTCCGCGTTGCCCGTTAACGACACGTTTATTGAACTATGCACCGTTCTAGAACAATTAATTCGAAAGGAAAAAGCTATGTCTACCAAAATTGAAGTCAATGCCATGGGCGATGCCTGCCCGCTGCCCGTCGTCAAGACGCTTAAGGCACTCAAACAGCTTGACGGCGAGGGTGCCGTGGTGACCTCGGTCGATAACGAGACCGCCGTCAAAAACATCTCCAAGATGGCGCAGGAGAAGGGCTGCACGGCCTCGGTCGAGAAGGTTTCCGACGCCGAGTGGCACGTGACCGTGGCGACCTTTGGCGCCGTTGCCGTGGCCGATCCCGAGCAGGATGGCGCTGCCTTCTGTGATGCCAGCGCCGGCAAGGGCAAGCTCGTCATTTCCGTCTACACCGACTGCATGGGCCGCGGCGACGACGAGCTGGGCCACAAGCTCATGAAGGCCTTCATCTTTGCCGTGACGCAGCAGGAGGAGCTGCCCGCGACCATGCTGTTCTATAACGGCGGTGCCAAGCTCACCGTAGAGGGCTCTCCGGTGCTCGACGACCTGAAGGGCCTGGCCGAGCAGGGTGTCGAGATTCTCACCTGCGGTACCTGCCTCGACCACTATGGCATTAAAGACCAGCTTGCGGTGGGCGAGGTAACCAACATGTACGTGATCGTGGAGAAGATGGAGCAGGCCGTGCGCGTCGTGCGCCCGTAGCGTATTGGTTGGAGTTGCCATGAGGGAGAAGCGCCCGGCGCTTGTCATCACGTTTCCCACCACGGCGGCCGCCATGGGCTGCGAGTCCCTGTGCATTGAGCGCGGCCTTCCCGGGCGAACGATTCCCGTGCCCGGGGAGGTCGCTGCCGGCTGCGGTCTGGCGTGGAAGGCGTTGCCTGCCGATGAGGAGCTGCTGCGCAGCGAGCTTGCCGCGGCGGGCGTTCCCACCGAGGGCTATACCGTGATTGATATGTGGGAGGTCGTGCGATGATCTACCTGGATAACGCGGCGACGACCATGCACAAGCCGCAGGCGGTCATCGATGCCGTGACGCAGGCGATGTGCTCGCTCGGCAATGCCGGGCGCGGCGCCACGTCGGGTGCCCTCGACGCGGCGCGTGCCATCCACGGCTGTCGCGCCAAGCTTGCGCGCTTGCTGGGCTGCCCGCGTGCTGACCATGTTTGTTTTACGCCCAACTCCACCGCGGCGCTCAACACCGCCATCAACGGGGTGGTGTGCCCCGGCGACCGCGTGGTCACGACGGTGCTTGAGCACAACTCCGTGCTACGTCCGCTCAATCGCTTGGCGGCAGAGCAGGGTGTGACCGTTGAGCATGCGGGCTGCGACGCGAACGGCGTGCTCGACTACGACGAGCTCGAGCGGTTGGTCACGTCGGGCACGCGTGCCGTGGTGGTGACGCATGCCTCCAATGTGACTGGCAACGCCGTTGACATCGCGCGCGTGGCGGCCATGGCCCATGCTGCCGGCGCGCTTGTGATCGTCGATGCCTCGCAATCTGCCGGCACGGCGCATATCGACATGCAAGCCATGGGGCTCGACGTGGTGTGCTTTACCGGCCACAAGGGACTCATGGGTCCGCAGGGAACCGGCGGCCTGGCCGTGGCGGAGGGCATCGACGTGGCTCCCTGGGCCATGGGCGGCACGGGCGTGCACAGCTTCGATGCGCTGCAGCCGCGGGAGTGGCCCACGCGCCTTGAGGCGGGCACGCTCAACGGTCACGGTATCGCCGGCCTTTCCGCAGGCCTTGATTTTATCGAGGCACAGGGTGGGGTCGAGTCGATTGCTGCCCACGAGCGTGCGCTCGCTGATCGCTTCCTTGCCGGTGTACGCGAGATTCCAGGGATTAAGCTCTACGGTGCGTTTGACCAGCCCACACGCTCGGCGATCGTCTCGCTCAACGTGGGCGATATCGATTCTGCCGAGATCTCGGACGCGCTCATGCAAGGGTGGGGGATTGCGACGCGCCCCGGCGCCCACTGCGCTCCGCTCATGCACCGCGCGTTGGGGACCGAGCGCCAGGGTGTCGTTCGCTTCTCGTTTGGGTATTTCAACACGGACGAGGAAGTTGACGCCGCGATTGAAGCTTTGCGCGATTTAGCTTGCTAAAGCGTATATACTTGCGGGATGGGCCTTTTGCCCGTCCCGTTTTTGTTTCGACCCGAAAGGTGGTCCCATGGCCTCATCCGCGCCGCGCGGCCTGCGCTCCGACCATGTCGTTACCGTCGGTATCGCCCTGTTCTCGATGCTCTTTGGCGCCGGCAACCTTATTATTCCGCCGCTGCTGGCGCTGCAGGCGGGTTCTGCCACGCCGGTCGCCATGCTCGGCTTTCTCATTGCCGCCATCGGCCTGCCCGTCATGGGCTTTATCGCCGTGGCACTTGCCGGAACGGCGCGCGAGCTTGCCGGCCGCGTGCATCCCAAGTTCGGCGAGTTCTTTGTCGCGGCGGTGTATCTGGCTATCGGCCCGTGCCTGGCCATTCCGCGCACGAGCTCCACAGCCTTCGAGATGCTGGTGCCGCTGCTGCCCGAGGGCGTCTCGCTCGCCACGGCTCGCCTGGTGTTTGCCGTTGGATTCTTCGTGGTCGCATTTGCGCTCACGCTGCGTCCCGGCGTCATCACGCGCGTGCTCGGCCGCATTACGGGTCCCGCGCTCATTGCGCTCATCGTGCTGGTCGTGGGTGCTGCCGTGATCTCGCCGCTGGGACCGGCTGCCGCGCCTCAGGCTCCCTACGATGCAGGCGCCGCCGTGCAGGGCTTTCTGACTGGTTATCAGACCATGGACCTGCTTGCGTCGCTCGCCTTCGGCATCATCATCGCCGAGACCATCCACGAGTTGGGTGTTACCGACGACAAGCGCGTGGCCTTTGAGATTTCGCGTTCCGGTGTGATCGCCGGCGTGCTCATGGCCATCATCTACTGCGGCTTGGGCCTTGCCGGTATGCAGCTCGGCACCGTGATGCCCGACGCTACCAACGGCGCCGCCATCCTCGCCCGCTCGGCCTCCATGCACTTTGGTCTTGCCGGCACGGTCGTGGTCTTTGCGATCTTTTTCCTCGCCTGCATGAACGTGTGCATCGGCCTTATCAGCTGCTGCTCGCGTTACTTCTGCGAGACGTATGTGGTTAAAGGGGGAGCGGATGCCTCCGAGGAGGCCATGCGCCGTCCCTTTGCGGTTCTCGCCTTTGTGTTCGCGGCGTTCTCGTGCGTGCTTTCCAACGTGGGTCTCGACATGATCCTCATGTTCTCGGTGCCTATGCTCAACGCCCTGTACCCCGTCGCCATCGTGCTGGTACTGATGGGCCTGGTGCACGGTTTTTGCGATGCGCATCCGCAGGTGTGGGTCTGGGTCGGCGGCGTTGTCGCGGTCCAGAGCGTGATCACCTCGGTCCGCGATGCGTTCTTTGCGGGCGCGTGGCTGCCGTTTGATGTGCTGCCGCTGACGGATATCGGTGCCGCGTGGGCGCCGGTTGCCGTGGTGGCGTTTGTGATTGGCCTGCTCCATAGTCGTTTTGTTGCACATTCGAGGAGCTAAGGCATCAATGCTTGCACAGGCGGGGAGTCTCCCCTATAATTTCCTTCGCTTTGGGACACGCAAGGTTTAGACCTTAGCTGCTCAACACCTTCGGGACGTGGCGCAGTTTGGTAGCGCGCCTGCTTTGGGAGCAGGATGTCGCAGGTTCAAATCCTGTCGTCCCGACCATATCTTGCGGGCGTAGTTCAATGGTAGAACCCCAGCCTTCCAAGCTGATGACGCGGGTTCGATTCCCGTCGCCCGCTCCATATGAATTGTTTTAACGGCTTTGTTTCCTTCTGGGAATCAGAGCCGTTTTCATATACATGCCGGGGACCCCACATCCCCTCCTAAGTTGCGGTGAAATAGTTCCTGGATTAGCTGCAAAAGCTGTTATCCAGGAACTATTTCACCGCAACTTATTGAGGCCGAGTTGGTTGGGCCGATGTTAGGTTCTGTTGTCGAGAAGATGCGTGCCGTTGGTCAGGAGCCGGCGTAAGGTTTTGTTGTCGGAATACCATAGCCGCGCATCATGGAGCCGAACGCTTTGACATCGTAGGTGTCTGAGAGCTTGAAATGAATGACGTTGTGGCCCATGGCACGCAAGTTCGCGTCGCGCATGAGGGCAGCTCGATAGGTTTTTGCCGCAGTATGTTCCGGATCATTTTGGGCATCGTCCTCAAACTTGCCTAGTCCATGCAGCTCAGCCAGCATCCAAGAGCCGTTTGGCATCTGCCAGCCGTAATCTGCCAAATAATAGCCGGCGTTTCCCGGTCGAGTGATTTCAACCTGAAGTTCGGGAGCGTCAACTCCCGCCAGAATCATTGCCGCCCGTGCTTCGGATTCTCCACCGTTATCCGATCTGCCATCCATGTGTTCAAAAACGTCAAATGCGCGTGCGATGCCATGCAGCCCTCGGCAATTGGCCTGCGCGTATGCCCGCAGTTCTTCGCGCTCGACATCGTACTCACGGGCTAAGCCATCGACATAACCCAGCGCATAGCGAAACGCGGTCGTTCGGGCGATATCGACAACCGTTCGATACGGATCCGTGAGCGTAAACGGACCGAGCTGCCACACTTCGCCCGCCCGCCAGCGACGATACTCAACGAATTCATACGTATCACGCCTGGTAGAACGCGGCAACAGCACTTGCACCTTGTCGAGAAGCGAATATGCAGAACCGATGCCATAGAGCAGTGCCGCCGTTGCTCCACAAAACACGGCATCCGGTTCAACGACCGCAATAGCGGATGCCAATTGAAAGATGCGATCTTCGACGCCGAGGTCATTCCAATACGCGGGATCAGCGTAGACATGGTTGTAGAGTCGAATAATCATCTCTTTTTGCATGAGCGCGTAGGCACAGCGTTCATCCCATTTTTTGGTAGCTACAAACAGGCGCCCGCCATGATGGGCCTCGAATAACCGGAAGAACAGCTCTACTTGCGGTTTGGAACAGCGTTTATCATGACTCATTTTCGACCCCATGGTCTCGAGGGGGAGTGAATGACACTACGCTATCCCATATTTGGTCCGTCAGACCTTGCCATGAACTGACCAAAAGCTTGACGGGGCAGGTCAGAGTCATGAGTCAGAGCCAAACATATCGGCAAACGGTTGGTTTGTGCCCCTCGGCGGCACTAAAAACCACCCTTACAGAAAGTTGCGGTGAAATAGTTCCTGAAAAGCTCGAATAAGCCTAAATCCAGGAACTATTTCACCGCAACTTAGGTGGGCATGGGGTTAGCTGCGGGGGTGGTGGCGGAGCTTGTCGATGGTGGCGTCGGTGCTGTGGCCGCGGGCGTCGGCTGCGGTTTGGCGCTTGCGGCGGTAATCGATCATGCCTTGGATGATGGGCTTGCCAAAGCTCACGACATCATCGTTGTAGATGGCGGTTCGGGCTGCGAGGAGGCAGTCGGAAAAGTCCATATGGGTCTTGCCAAAGAGTTTGACTGCAAGGGCGACAACGGTGGGCTCGTCGACCATGACGTCATCGAGCAGCCTTTTCATGGCCGCAGCAATCTCGACGCGGGGAACCTTATAGACGTCGCGCAGCGTGACCACGACGCGCGTGATGATTTCGGGGTAGACACGAGCAGTGCGCGTGGCGATGACCTTGGCGGCGCGCGGTGACAGAACTTCGTCGTCGTCAAGCAGGTAGCGTAGGATGACGGTCTCGTCGATGATGGTACTACTCATGGATATCTACTTCCTCGGGACCCAAAATCGAATCGTCGCTTTCTGTAGCAAGGTACTCAATCCAGGCATTGCGCTCCTCGGAGCGGCGATTGGGGTCCCCATATGCTTTGAGCGATCCATAGGCGGCGGTGCCGTCCTTTGAGCGCACGGCGACCGGCTGAAAGGGAAGTTTGCGCATCAAAATGCTCTGCGCGACAAAAAGGCGCACGGCCTCGGCGAGCGATGTGCCCATGGCGTCGTAGAGACGCTCGGCGTGCTGCTTATCTTCCTCGCGAATGCGCACCTGCAGGATGGCTCGTTTTTGCGTCGATGACATCACTGGCCCCCTTAATGAGCGTGCAATAGAGTCGGTCTAATGCGGCATATGCCGACCTCTTAGAATCTTATAACCATTACTTTATTTCACTCAAGTAAATATCCATTAACACGAATACAAGCGTAGTACATCCAAAATGAGAGTGCGTAAAAATCTCTTAGGTGTACGCATGTAATACACTCACCTTTATAGCTTCTAGAGAATAATCCTAACCTGCCAAAACCCCTGCAATACACCCGTATTGCAGGGGTTACGCTCAAGTTTGCCCCCTGCAACTGCGTATATTCAACCTGTATACCGTTGGAGAAATTCTATCGAGTGCCTGTTTCGCCGCATGCATTCGATACGTCGATGCCAGGCCACGGGCGGCCTGGGGCAATGTCGACAGGGTCTCTCCGGCAAGGGATTCAGGAGGGAGTGAACAACATGGGCAATAAACGAGTCGTAGCCGATTCCTCGCGCTGCATTGGGTGTCAAACCTGTATGGCGGCGTGCATCGAGGCACACGATATCCCCGGCAACATCGCCGCACCTCGCTTGCGCGTAACGCGCACCTACGAGATCTCCGCACCGGTGGCTTGCCATCACTGCGAGGACGCTCCGTGCGCCAAGGCCTGCCCCACGGGCGCCTTGTTCTTTGATCCAAAGAACCATCGTATCGGCGTTAACGAGGACAACTGCATCGGCTGCAAGAGCTGCGTCATGGCCTGCCCCTTTGGCGCCGTGAGCGTGGCGACCACGCAGGTCCCCGTCTTGATGGGCGACGTGCGCGTGGGTTCGCAGACCAAGAGCTTCGTGCTCAAGTGCGACCTGTGCGTGGACCGTCCCGGCGGTCCGGCGTGTGCCGAGGCGTGCCCGACCAAGGGCCTCACCTTGGTAGACGAGGAGCGCCTGGCAGAACTGACTGCCGAGCGTGCCCGCGCCACCATCGAAAACGAGGCGTAAGCGTTGGGGCGACAGGCCCAATGATTGTCAAATTAGTACCGAGTAATCGGTAGCAGAGAAAGGAAGGAGGGTGTCATGGAGAAGCATAAAGTGATCTGCCCGTACTGCGGCGCCGGTTGCCAGTTTAACCTCCTGGTCCAAAACGGCCAGGTCGTGGGTACCGAACCGCTCAACGGCATCACCAATCAGGGCGAGCTGTGCCTTAAGGGCATGAGCGGCTACGACTTCATCAACGACACCAAGATCTTGACTCCTCGCGTACTGCACCCGATGATCCGCCGCACCAAGGGCGCGGATCTTGAGCGCGTAAGCTGGGACGAGGCACTGGATTTCACCGCATCTAAGATGCAGGCCATAATTGACGAATATGGTCCTAACGCTGTCATGACCACCGGCTCTTCACGAGGCGGCGGCAATGAGGCGAACTACGTCATGCAGAAGTTTACGCGTGCGTGCATCGGCACCCACAGCGTGGACAACTGCGCCCGTACTTGACACGGCCCTACTGTCCTCGGTCTGATGGACACGGTTGGTTCAGGTTGCATGTCATGCTCCATCCCCGGTATGGAGGATGCGGGCTGCATTTTCCTCTTCGGCTATAACCCTGCCGATTCGCACCCCATCGTCGCAAGGCGTATCGTGCGAGCCAAAGAAAAGGGTTGCAAGATCATCGTCGCCGACCCGCGCCATATCGAAACCGCGCGTATCGCCGATATCTACCTTCCGATCAAGAACGGTTGCAACGTCGCGTTCCTCAACGCCTTTGCCAACTGTCTGGTCAACGATGGCCTCTACGACAAGGAATTCGTCGCCGAGCACACGAACGGCTTTGACGAGTGGTGGGAGACCATCAAGAACTACACTCCCGAATCCGTACAGGACATCACGGGTGTCGAGCCCGCGTTGATCCACCAAGCTGCCGAGATGTACGCCACGGCGAAGCCCTCTGCCATCATTGGCTGGGGCATGGGCGTATGCCAGCAGAAGCAGAACCTGAAGACGGTGCACACCATCGCCTCCATCGCCTGCGTTGCCGGCCAGATCGGCAAACCCAATTCCGGCCTCGCGCCCGTGCGCGGTCAGAATAACGTTCAGGGCTCCTGCGATATGGGCATGCTGCCCAACCTGTACCCTGGCTACCAGAAAGTCACCGACCCCGCAGTGCGTGCCAAGTTTGCCAAGGCTTGGGGCGTGCCCGAGGAAAAGCTCCCGCTCGAGGAGGGCTACAAGCTCACCGACCTGGGCCACCTGGTCGACGAGGGTAAGGTGCACTGCTTCTACAACTACGGCGAGGACCCGGTGCAGACCGAGCCCGATTCGGCCGGCATGCGCAAGACGCTCTCCGAGCTGGATCTGTTCATTTGCCAGGACATCTTTATGACGCAGACGACCATGCTCGCCGACGTCATCCTGCCCGCTACCTCTTGGGGCGAGCACGAGGGTGTCTTTACCGCATCCGACCGTAGCTTCCAGCACTTTGACGCGGCCGTTCCGCCCAAGGGCGAGTGCCGCCACGACTGGGAGATCTTCGCGGACCTGTCCACGCGCATGGGCTACCCCATGCACTACGACAACACCGAGCAGATCTGGAACGAGTGCATTAGCCTGTGCCCCAACTTTGTGGGCGCGACCTACGAGAAGATGGCTCCCGAGGGCGGCTACGCCCAGTGGCCCGTCAAGAGCACCGATGTGAACGACCACGGCACGGCCGACATGTTCGCTGGTGGCAAGTTCACCACCAAGGACGGCCGCGCCAACCTGATGGCACACGACTGGGAGGCGCCCTCCGAGCTTCCCGACGATGAGTACCCGCTCATCCTGTGCACCGTCCGCGAGGTCGGCCACTACAGCTGCCGCTCGATGACCGGCAACTGCAAGACGCTGGCACTGCTTGCCGACGAGCCCGGCTTTGTCCGCATGAATCCCGCGGACGCCCAGGCACGCGGCATCAAGAATGGCGACATCGTCTCGATCCACAGCCGCCGCGGCCAGGTATACAGCCGCGCCGACGTGAGCGACCGTATCAACAAGGGCACGGTCTATATGACCTACCAGTGGTGGATCGGCAAGTGCAACGAGCTGACCATGCACAAGGTCGACCCGGTCTCGCACACGCCCGAGGACAAGTTCTCCGCCTGCCAGGTCGACGCCATCGCCGACCAGGTTTGGGCAGAGGGCGAGGTGGAGCGTCAGTACACCGAGCTCAAGCAGGCTCTGGTCGACGCCGCCGCTCCCCAGGACGTTGAGCCTGGCGCCGCCAAGTTCGACGACGAGACGCACGTGAATCAAATCGTGTAGTCCCGTTCTCGTTGGCTTTTTGGGCCGGGCGTCCCGTACGTTCGGGAGCCCGGCCCGTTATTTTGAAAGGAAGTGGGGATGAACCGCTTCATCGACATCAACCCGGAGAGGTGCATCGGTTGCGGAACATGCCAGTCCGCCTGTGCCGACGCCCACCGGATGCAGGGTCTTCAGGATACGCCGCGCCTGGCGCTCGTGAAGACCGGCGGTATTTCGGCCGCCCTTGCCTGCCACCATTGCGAGGGTGCCCCCTGCGCCGAGGTCTGCCCGGTGAATGCCATCGAGCACGATGGCGATCGCATCCACGTCAAGGAGCAGGAGTGCATCGGGTGCAGGCTGTGCGCCATCGCGTGCCCCTTCGGAGCCATCCATCCCGATGGCACGTCTATCGCCGGTGTCGCAGGCATGTGCGACCCGACGCCTTCGTATCCTAAGTCCCTGAGCAGCCTGCTTACGTGGGCTCCCGGCCAGTACACCTGTGCTGTCAAGTGCGACCTGTGCGCCTTCGATCCGGACGGCCCGCATTGTGTGGCGGCGTGCCCCACCAAGGCGCTGACCGTCATGGGCGGCGCGGCCGATCGCGAACTCGACGAGGCCAAGCGCCTGCGCTCGATCGAAAACGGTCCGTCCGTCGACGTTACCGCTGTGGCCCAGGGTCTGTCCGAGAAAGCAGAAGGGAGCGTAAACAATGGATAGCATGACGCTGTTTATCGCATCGCTTGCCGTCTCGTGCATCGGTGCGCTCGCCTCGGTTCTGCTGATTAAGGCCGACAACGCCGCCAAGACCGCCGGCTGCCTGATCGGCGCCGTCGCCGCGGTGCTTTCGTTTGTGGCCGGTATCCAGGCCGTGCTGGGCGATGTCACGTCGGTCGACACCATCGTGTTCTTCCCGTTTGCCCATTTCCAGCTGCTGCTCAATCAGCTGTCCGGCCTATTCGTGGCGCTCATCTCGGTGCTCGCGTTTGCCGGTTCGATCTACGGTCTCAACTACTTTGATGAGTATCCGGGCAAAAAGGGCCGCGCCGGCTTCTTCTTTAACACCTTCGTGGCGTCCATGATGCTCGTCATCACCGCCGACAACGTGTTTTGGTTCCTGGTCGCCTTTGAGCTCATGTCGCTGACCTCGTACTTCCTGGTCGTGATAGAGGAGAACGAGAACTCCATCCACGGCGGTTGGCTCTACTTTGTGATCGCGCACGTGGGCTTCGTGCTCATCATGGCGAGTTTCCTTACCATGACCAACTTCGCTGCTGGCTCGTTTGCCTTTGCGGATTTCCGCGCTACGCAGTTTAGCCCCGCGGTCGCATCCGTGTGCTTCGTGCTCGCCTTCTTTGGCTTTGGCGCCAAGGCCGGTATCATCCCGCTGCACGGCTGGCTGCCCAAGGCACATCCCGAGGCGCCGTCCAACGTGAGTGCCCTCATGTCCGGTGGCATGATCAAGATCGGTATCTTCGGCATCCTCAAGGTTGGTCTCGACCTGCTCTCCGCCTCGGGCGTTCAGGTCTGGTGGGGCCTTATGGTCATGGTCTTCGGTGCGATCTCGTCGGTTCTCGGCGTGGCCTTCGCCCTGCAGGAGCATGACATCAAGCGCCTGCTGGCCTATCACTCCGTCGAGAACATCGGCATCATTCTGCTCGGCGTCGGCGCCTCCATGGCCGCCATGGCGCTCAACTCTGTCGGCATCGCCGTCCTGGCTTTGATGGCCGCCCTCTACCACACGTTTAACCACGCGATGTTTAAGGGCGAGCTGTTCTTGGGCGCCGGTGCGCTGCTGTACTCCACGGGTACGCGCAATATGGAGAAGATGGGCGGCCTGTTCCGTCGTATGCCGGCAACGGCCATCTGCTTTCTCGTTGGCGCGCTTGCCATCTCGGCCATCCCGCCCTTCAACGGCTTTGTGTCCGAGTGGTTTACCTACCAGTCGCTCTTTAACGCCGCCATGCAGGGCGACAAGGCCGTCATGATCGTGGCCGTGTTCGCTGCCGTCGCGCTTGCCATTACCGGCGCGCTGGCCGTCACGTGCTTCGTCAAGGCCTATGGCGTCTCCTTTGCCTCCGCGCCCCGCTCCGAGGCCGCGGCCAATGCCAAGGAGGTTCCCGCCCCCATGGTGTTTGCGCAGGGCCTGCTCGCAGCCATCTGCGTCGTGCTGGGCATTGGCGCTCCCGTGATCGCGCCCGTGCTGGTCGATGTCGCCGCGTCCGTGCTGCATCCGTACGGTGGCGTGTTTGCCGCCGAGGGCATGGAGCTCATGAACCAGTACTCCGGCGCTGCCACCTCCACGCCCGCGATCGCTCTTGCGCTCGTGGTGCTTGTCGGCCTTGCCTGCGGTTATCGCAAGCTCAAGACCGTCGGCAAGGTGCAGAAGTCCCAGCCGTGGGCATGCGGCTATGCTCCCAACGAGCATATGCCCGTCGTGGCCACGACCTTTGCCTCAGAGGTGTCCTGGTTTATGCAGCCGCTCTACACGCTGCGCGACCGCTGCACGGCCGTCTGCTGGTCCATCGCGCACTTCTTCCAGAAGCTCACCGGTGTGGCCGAGGCTGTGGAGCCCGTACCCGACAAGGTTCTCGTCGATGCCCCGCATAAGGGTGTCGAGAAGCTCGCCGACCTCGCGACTAAGCTCGAGGGCGGCAACTACAGCATCTATATCTGCTACATCGTCGCGGCACTCGTGGTGTTCCTCGTGCTCGCCGTGCAAATGGGTTAAGGAGGGGAGAGCATGAACAACATCGTACTTGCCGTTCTGCAGGGCGTGGTCGTTATGGCCGTCGCGCCGTTCTTCTCCGGTCTCGGTCGCGTGATCCGCGCCAAGATGCACAACCGTCGCGGCCCCAGCATCATGCAGGACTATCGCGACCTGGCCAAGCTCTTTGCGCGCCCCGAGTCCCAGAGCGAGGACGCGAGCTTTGCGCTGCGCATTATGCCGCCGCTGTTCTTCGCCGTCGCCTTTATGCTCGCTATGGGCTTGCCGCTCTTTACGGCGCAAAGCCCCATCCCGGTCTTTGGTGACGCCATCACCATCATGTACAGCCTGGCGCTCGCCCGCTTCTTCTTCGCCCTCTGCGGTGTGGATTCGTCCAACGCCTACGCCGGTATCGGCGGCGTCCGCGAGCTGCTCATGAGCGTGCTCATCGAGCCGTCCATGCTGCTGGCGCTGTTTGCCGCCGCCCTGGTGTGCGGTTCCACCGACATCGCCACCATGGGTCAGCACATCATGACGGGCGCCGTCGACGCGCCGGTCGCCGTGATCCTCGCCGGCATCGCCTTTGCAATTGCCTGCTACATGGAACTCGGCAAGCTGCCGTTTGACCAGGCCGAGGCCGAGCAGGAGCTCCAGGAAGGTCCGCTCGCTGAGCTTTCCGGCCCGTCGCTCGCCATGGCCAAGCTCGCCATGTCCATGAAGCAGGTCCTGGTCGTCGCCTGGTTCTGCGCGATCTTCGTCCCCTGGGGCGAGCCCGCGACCGTGGGCGCCGCCGCCGTTCTGGGCGCGGTCATCTTCCTGGTGAAGTGCCTGATCGACTTTGTCGTATGCGGCGTGATCGAGAACTCCTGCTCGCGCTCGCGTTTTAAGGTGCTCGGCAATCAGACCTGGGCCGTCGTGGGCATCGCCGTTCTGGCGTTTGTCTTCGTGGTCGTCGGCGTGTAGGAGAAGGGAGAAACAATGTCATTTGCAGTCAGTCTGTCCCTTCTCGGCTTGGTCGCTATCGCGGCCCCGATGGTGGCCTCGGTGCTCGTCGCCCTGTTCCCCCGTCCGTACGCCAAGTGGTTCAGCGTTTTGGGTGCCGCCGTCTCGACGGCCTGCACCATCGCCCTCGCCGCGAATTTCGCTGGCGCCGGCATGCCCGACACGCAGGTCCCCCTGATCTCGTTTGGGCAGACCCTCGTCATGGGATTCACCTTCGATCGCATGAGCACGCTGCTCGCGCCCGCCTTTGTGGGTATCGGCCTGTTTGTCGTGATCTATTCGATTCCCTATATGAGCGAGAACAACCGTGAGCATCCCGACGCACCGCGTCGTCGCTTCTACGCGTACCTCGCGACCTTCATCGGCGCCATGGCCGGTCTTGTGTACAGCTCGACCCTTTTGGGCCAGCTCGTGTTCTTTGAGATCACGGGTGCGTGCTCTTGGGGCCTCATTAGCTACTACATGACGCCTACGGCCAAGAAGGCCGGCATGAAGGCCCTGATCATTACGCATATCGGTGCGCTCGGCCTGTATCTGGGCGCCGCCATCGTGTTTGCCCACACCGGTACCTTCGCCATTACCGCGATTGCCGGTCTCGACGCCAAGCTCAAGGCTATCGTCCTTTTGCTCGTGCTGTTTGCGGCCTGGGCCAAGTCCGCACAGGTTCCCATGTACATGTGGCTGCCTTCGGCCATGGAGGCGCCGACGCCTGTTTCGGCCTACCTGCATGGCGCCTCGATGGTCAAGGTCGGCGTGTGCGTGTTCGCACGTGCACTCGTCTCTGCCGGCGAGATTCCCGAGATCGTGGGCTGGGTCGCCATTATCGACGCCATGGTCACCATGCTCTTTGGTTTCCTTATGTACCTGCCGCAAAAGGATATGAAGCGCCTGCTGGCCTTCTCCACGATCGCCCAGCTCTCCTATGTGTTCTTTGGTCTGGGCCTTTCGGTCTTTGGCAGCCAGCTGGCCTTTGATGGCGCCGTGTGCCACATCTTTAACCACGCTTTCGCCAAGACGCTGTTCTTCCTGATCGCCGGTTCGTTCTCCTTTACGCTCGGCACGCGTATGCTGCCCAAGCTTCGCGGCATCGTGAAGAAGTACCCGATCTCGGGCGTGGGCTTTGGTGTCGCGGCACTCGCCATTGCCGGCGTGCCGCCCATGAACACGTTCTTCTCGAAGTTCCAGATCATCGCCGGCGGCTTCTCTGTGGGCGCCGGCAACGTCGCGATCCTGGTGCTCGTGTGCATCATGGTCGCCGAGACCGTCGCCACCTTTGCCTGGTTCCTTAAGTGGATGGGCTATTGCCTGCCCGGCGAGCCGAGCGAAGAGGTCGCTGCGGGTGCCCCGCTTCCCCGCGCGATGGCGTTCGTGTTCATCGTGCTCATCATCATGGTCATCGTCAGCGGCCCGCTTTCGGCCAGCTGGATCGGTTAGGAGGTAGAACGACATGGGTTATTCGATCGTCAACATCCTTGGCGGCCTTCTGATCGTCACGTCCACCATGGTGGTTGTCTCCAAGAACATCAAACATTCCATCCACTGGTATGCGGTGCAGTCGCTGGTGCTCGTGGGGCTTCTCGCCACGCTCGGTGTCACCACTGGTGCGCAGGAGCTGCTTATGTGGGCTGGATCTGCCTTTATCACTAAGGTCGTCCTGGTCCCTTACATCCTCAACCGCGCATACAAGAAGATGGGCGAGCCGAGCGACGCATCGCTCAAGGCCGGCCTTAAGCCCGCGTGGGCCATTTGCATCATCGCCGTGGAGGTCGCGATTTGCTTTGCCGTCGTGACGCAGATCAGCCTGCCCACGGCCGAGGTCGCAACGCCTGCGCTCGCTATTAGCTTCGCTCACTTCTTTGTGGGCCTCACCTGCATCATCTCGCAGCGCAACATCATGAAGCAGATCTTTGGATACTGCCTTATGGAAAACGGCAGCCATGTGACGCTCGCGCTTTTGGCCCCCACCGCTCCCGAGATCATCGAGATCGGTATCGCCACCGACGCCATCTTTGCCGTCATCATCATGTCCATCGTCGTGCGTCGCATTTGGGACGACTCCCACTCGCTCGATGCGCGCGACCTGTCCGAGCTGAGGGGGTAGTCCATGGAAACGTTGATTCTCGCCCTGCTCGCGACTCCTTTGGTGTTCTCGCTGGTCATGGCGTTTTTGCCCAAGAACACGTCCTATAACGTGTTTGCCGGTCTCAACCTGGTCTCCGTCGCAGCCGTCCTGGTGCTGTCGATTGTGACGGCCGGTGACGTCCTTATGAGCGGCGACACCGCGAGCGCTCTTGGCCTGTGGTTCCACCTCGATTCGCTGGGCGCCATCTTTGTGCTGCTCATCGGCTTTATCGGTTTTCTTACGGGGCTGTTCTCGCTGCCCTATGTAAAGGCCGATATCGAGGAGGGCTCCATGCCCGCCGAGCGCGCCAAGCAGTATTTTGCGCTGTTTAGCCTGTTCGTGTTCACCATGCTGCTCGCGTGCCTGTCCAACAACATGATCCTTACGTGGGCCGCCGTGGAGGCAACCACGCTTTCCACCGTGTTCCTCGTGGGTATCTACAAGAACAAGATGGCCCTCGAGGCTTCTTGGAAGTATGCGATGGTCTGCACCGCCGGCGTGGCCTTCGGCCTGTTCGGTACGCTGCTGATCTACGCCAACGCCGCCGACGTGATTCCCAACGCCCACGAGGCCGCATTCCTGTCGTGCGTGCTGCCGTATGCCGACCAGTTCGACCCGACGCTCATGCGCCTCGCCTTTGCGTTTATCGTGATCGGCTTTGGCACCAAGGCCGGCCTGTTCCCCATGCACACTTGGCTGCCCGATGCCCACTCCCAGGCCCCGAGCCCTGTCTCGGCCCTGCTCTCGGGCGTGCTGCTTAAGTGCGCCATGCTTGTGATCATGCGCTTCTACGGCTTTATTATCCAGGCCGTGGGCGCCGAGTATCCGCAACTTTTGCTGCTGATCGTCGGCACGCTGTCCATTTTGGTGGCGGCACTCTCGATGTTTCGCCAGGACGACCTCAAGCGCCGCTTTGCGTACTCGTCTGTGGAGAACGTGGGCGTTATCGCCCTGTGCCTGGGTATCGGTGGCCCGCTGGGTATCGCCGCGGCCCTGCTGCACTGCGTGTTCCACGGCTTTACCAAGACGCTTGCCTTCTGCGTTTCCGGCAACATCCAGCACGCCTTTGGCACGCGTAGCCTGGCCAAGATCCAGGGCGTCGTCGAGGTTGCACCCGCAACCGCCGCGCTCGCCATCCTGGCACTGCTCGGTCTTGCCGCCTTCCCGCCCTTTGGCATGTTTATTTCCGAGTTCCTGACTTTTGTCGCCGGTGTTACCGCCGGTCCCATGTGGCTGGTCGTCGTGGTTGCCCTCGGTCTTACCGTGGCCATCTCCGCGCTCACCCGCATCGCACTCAAGTCGGTATTCGGCCATGCGCCCCAGGGCATGGGCAAGCATGAGGCCCCGGCGCTCATGCTTATCCCCGAAATCATCCTGGCTGTCATGATCTTGTGGTTTGGCATCGCCACCCCGCTGCCTCTCGTGCACGGTGTGGAGACCGCGACCGGCATCGTGCTCGAGCAGAGCACCGAGGAACTTCACGCGACGCCGATGTACCGCGCTGTGTTCGGTACCGAGACCGCTCAGAGCGAGGTGGAGTAACGAATGATTGAAACTGAGAACAAGGTGTATGTCCGTCGCTGCGAGAGCCATGTCGAGGCCCTGCGCCGCGCCGTTCCGGGCTGCATCGAGAAGGTCGAGTGGCAGTGCGAGGACCAGCTGACGATTACCGTCAAGCAGGACCGTCTGCCCGAGGCCGTCCACTACCTGTATTACGAGCGCTACGGTTGGATTCCCGTGATCATCGGCAACGATGAGCGCAGTCTGTGCGGCCGTTACGCCGTGTACTACGTCATCTCCATGGAGGGGGAGGACCCCGGCTGGGTGACCGTGCGCACCGAGGTCGATCCCGCCAAGATGACGTTCCCGTCCGTGACGCCGTTCGTCCCCGCCTGCGTGTGGGGCGAGCGCGAGCTTCGCGACATGTTCGGCCTGATCCCCGAGGGTCTGCCCGATCGTCGTCGCCTGGTGCTGCCCGACGATTGGCCCAGCGGCCTGTACCCGCTGCGCAAGGACTCCATGGACTACCGCTTCCGTCCCGCTCCCGCGAGCGATATGGAAAACTACGAGTTCTTGGCCGATACCAAGGGCAAGGAGACGACGCTCGTCCCCATGGGCCCGTTGCACATTACCTCCGACGAGCCCGGCCACTTCCGTCTGTTCGTTGAGGGCGAGACGATCGTCGACGCCGACTACCGTCTGTTCTACGTGCACCGCGGCATGGAGAAGGTTGCCGAGACGCGCCTGAACTATGACGCCGTGACGTTCCTCGCCGACCGCATCTGCGGCATCTGCGGCTGCGCCCACTCGGTGGCCTATGCCGAGGCCGTCGAGCGCGCCCAGGGCATTCATGTCCCGCCGCGCGCCCAGTACATCCGCGCCATCATGCTCGAGGTCGAGCGCCTGCACTCGCATCTGCTCAACATTGGCCTGGCGTCGCACTACACCGGCTTCGACTCCGGCTTCCAGCAGTTCTTCCGCGTCCGCGAGAAGTCCATGGACCTGGCCGAGAAGCTCTCCGGTCACCGCAAGACCTACGGTCTCAATGTGATCGGTGGCGTGCGTCGCGATATCCTGGCCGAGCAGAAGCTTTCCACGCTCACGACCATCCACCAGCTGCGCTCCGAGGTTCAGGAGCTCGTCGACGTCTTGCTCTCCACGCCCAACTTTATTGAGCGTACGAGTGGCATCGGCATCTTGGACCGCAAGATCGCACGCGACTTCTCGCCGGTTGGCCCGCTCATGCGTGGCTCGGGTTATGCCCGCGACGTGCGCTTTGACCATCCCTTCGACGGCTACGCCGATCCGGATATTCAGAAGATGCATGCCGCCACGGCCGACACCTGCGATGCCTTCGGTCGTACCGCCGTCCGCATTCAGGAGGTCTACGATTCGATCGACATGATCGAGACCATGCTCGAGAACTGCCCGTCGGGCCCCATCCTCACCACGGATTGGGAGTACACCCCGCACAAGTACGCCATCGGCGCCACCGAGGCGCCGCGCGGCGAGGATGTGCACTGGGCGATGCTCGGCAACAACCAGAAGTGCTACCGCTGGCGCGCCAAGGCCGCCACGTACAGCAACTGGCCGGTCCTGCGCTACATGTTCCGCGGCAACACCGTGGGCGACGCGGCGCTGATCGTCGGCTCGCTCGACCCGTGCTACTCCTGCACCGACCGCGTGACGGTGACCGATGTCGCCGCCAAGCGCGACCACGTGCTCGACAAGGAGCAGTTCGAGAACGTCTGGCGCGACAAGTCGCCGCTTGCGGGCGAGGGCACCATGGCCGCTCCGCTCGATGAGGAGGCGCTCTAATATGCTGAAGCTTTGGAAGGTCAACGCCAAGGCCGGCGACGCAACGGTCAAGTACCCGTTTGCGCCGTTTCCCACCAACAAGGACATGCGCGGCAAGCCCGAGCACAACGCCGAGCTCTGCATCGCCTGCGGTGCCTGCGGCGTGGCGTGCCCGGCCGATGCCATTCGCATGGACACCGACCTTGCGGCCGATACCATCACCTGGTCGATCGACTACGGTCGCTGCATCTTTTGCGGCCGCTGCGAGGAAGCCTGCCCCATGGAGGCCATCAAGCTCACCGAAGAGTTTGAGCTGGCCGTCATGAGCAAGGATGACCTCACCAGCAAGAGCGTCTATACGCTCGAGCACTGCTCGTGCTGCGGCAAGCCGTTTGCCCCGCATAAGGAGATCGACTACGCCAAGCGCCTGCTGCAAAAGGTCGGCGGCATGGAGGCCATCCAGGCCGCCCGTACTGTCGGTATGTGCCAGGAGTGTAAGCGCGAGCTCGACGCCCTGCGCGCCGCCTCGGCCGTAAAGACCGGCAACGCGCGCGGCATGGCTGCCAACGAGACGCTTGCGTCCGGCGAGCCCCAGGGCCCCGGCATGGAGTATCTGGGCGGCCACGGCGTGAACCCCGAGTATGTCGACCGCGAGCTCAACCCCGATGCGCCCGAGATTCCCGCCGGTCCTGCGCCGGTCGAGGGCATCATCATGGATTTTGATACGAAGGAGGAGTAACCATGGCCGAACCCACGCTTTTGCCCGAGCGGCTCCAGTACCGCCCGACCAAGATCGAGCTCGACGAGAGCATCGAGAAGGCCAAGGCGACCCTTCTTAAGAAGATCAAGCGCTCGGTGTACGTCTACCGTGTTGACTGCGGCGGCTGCAACGGCTGCGAGATCGAGATCTTCGGTTCCATCACGCCCGTCTTTGACGTCGAGCGTTTTGGCATCAAGGTCGTGCCCTCGCCCCGTCACGCCGATGTGCTGCTGTACACCGGCGCCGTAACACGTGCCATGCGCATGCCGGCCCTGCGCGCCTTTGAGGCCGCGCCCGATCCCAAGATCGTGGTGTCCTATGGCGCGTGCGGCTGCACCGGTGGCATCTTCTACGACAACTACTGCGTCTGGGGCGGCACGGACAAGATCCTGCCGGTCGATGTCTACATCCCCGGCTGCCCGCCCAGCCCCGCGCAGACCGTCTACGGCTTTGCCATGGCGCTTGGTCTGCTGGACCAAAAGCTCCATGCCGAGACCACGGTGGAGGCCGCCGGCGAGCAGGCCGATATCCTGCACCCCGGCGTGCCGTACAAGCTGCGCGTTGCCATCGAGCGCGAGGCTCGCGCCATGAGCGGCTACCGTTACGGCCGCGACCTGGCCAACGAGTTTATGGATACGCTCGAGGGCGCACCCAAGGGCGATATCCGCGGTGCCATGGCGCTGCTCATCGACAAGCAAGATGATCCTCGCCGCGTTGAGGTCTACTCGGCGCTGCAGGATCTGGTGCTGGCCGGGGGTCGCTAGATGGAACTCACGGACCGCTCTGGTTACTTTGCGGGCCCCGGTATGCTCGGTGGCTCCTTTGGCGATGCCTCGCGCGCAAGCGACGAGGCTGCCGAGGGGGTCGCCGACCCCTGCCTGGGCCATGCGCCCGACCAGGTGGTCTTTTACGAGCTCACGCGTAAGTTTGTGGAGACCGAGGAAGACGTTCCCCAGGAGGCCTGCGACGTGCTGTACTACACACTCGCCGTGGGCCACCACACTGGCGTGCTCGACTGCTTTGAGCCGCGCCTGTCGGTGCCGGTGGATGTGTTCTATACGCTTATCGACGCGCTGCCGGAGGGGGAGGCCAAAACCAAGTTTGAGGCCATCCGCTCCTTTGGTGAGTGCCAGCTCGACAAGGCGGCGGTACCGTCGCTGCTCGAGGCCTGCGACACGCTGCTTGACGAGCGCGGTTTTCGCGGGTCGGCCAAGGCTGGCATCTCGGTGTTCGACGACGACTTTGGTCTGCATGCCCAGCAAGTTGCGTTCTTAATGAAGTTCCGCGATCTGGTTGAACGCGTGCGCGATGTGTCGGGCGTGTATCTGACGGGAAGGTTGCAGTAATGGGTCGCGTTGTGGATGGACGTGTGAACGGTGCCCCGTTTGCGGGTATCGTGCTCACAGCGGGAAGCGTGCTGCGTGCCGACGATGCCGCCGGCCCCGTGCTCTCCAAAAAGATGGAGGACGCACCCATCGCCGGTTGGTACACCATCGACGGCGGTCAGACGCCCGAGGACGACATCATCGAAGTCAAGCGCGAGCGTCCGCCGCGTCTGGTTTTGGTCGATGCCGCCGACATGGCGCTGCCCGTCGGGTCCATCCGTTTGCTCGACAAGCGCGATGTGGCCCGCAAGTCGATGTTCACCACGCATTCGCTTCCTTTGTCGATTCTGATCGAAGAGATTGAGCAATCGTGCGATGATATCGTCTTCGTCGGGATTCAGCCGGGCGACACGGAGTTCTACAACCCCATGTCCCCGGAAGTCTTTGACGCCGTCGACGCCGTGTACGACGCCGTGGCCGCCAACGACTTTTTCCACTTTGTCCGCTTGGGGCAAGAGCAATAGGAGCGCTTGTCCCTGCTGATTAGGAAAGAAGTGATTGACATGGCAGATTCCAAGGTGGAGTACCCCGCTCCCGATTGCTTGGCGCCCGCCGCGATCGAGGCCAAGACCGAGGCCGCCGGCGTGACCAAGGCCAACCTGCCGGTCGCAAAGGCCTTTCTGTTGGCAATGTTCGCCGGTGCGTTTATTGCCTTCGGCGGCCTGTTCTTTACGGTGTTCTTGAGCGATAGCACGCTGGGCTGGGGCGCTCAGCGCGTCGTGGGCGGCCTGTGCTTTTGCCTGGGCCTGGTGCTCGTGCTGGTGTGCGGCGCCGAGCTGTTTACCGGTAATTCGCTTATGGTCTGCGCGCTCAAGAGCAAAAAGATCACCCTGGTCCAGATGCTCAAGGCTTGGGTCGTCGTATGGGTCGGTAACTTTGTCGGTGCCCTGTTCATCGTCTTTTTGGTGTACATGGCCGGCATTTACAAGCTCAACGGCGAGGCGGTCGCCAACTCCATGGTGAGCGTCGCCGCCGGCAAGGTGACGATTGACTGGGTGACGATCTTCTTCCGCGGCATCCTGTGCAACATCTTTGTGTGCCTGGCCGTGTGGATCGGTACCGCCGGCAAGACCGTGGTCGATAAGGTTGTGGGCATTCTGCTGCCCATCGCCGCCTTTGTGGCCTGCGGTTTTGAGCACTGCGTTGCCAACATGTATTTTTTGCCCATGGGTGCCGTGATGCACGCGTGCGGCTATGGCGCCGACGTCGCCGGCGCTGATGCGCTCAACGCCGCGGGCATTGCGTTTAACCTGTCCGCCGCCACGCTGGGCAACATCGTGGGCGGCGCGGTTCTGGTCGCGCTCGGCTACTGGTTTATCTACGCCAAGAAGTCCGAGGCGTAAGGTGCCGTCTGTTTGACGTCGGGCCTCCCGCGGGGCGTTGCCGTGCGGGAGGCTTTTTGGGTCTGGGGCCCGGTGCCGGGCTGTTGGCCTGTTGTGTTTGGCTGATGAAAGGGGTAATCGAGATGGCATCTGCTGTGAAGCGTGACGGTCGCGCCGTGGTGACCACATGCGGGGGATGCTATGCCGATTGCGCCTTTGCGGCCCATGTTGAGGATGGGCGTGTGGTGGCCGAGCTGCCGGTTGTGGGGCATCCGTGCGCGGCGCGTGCCCTGTGCGCCCGCGGGCGCCATCGCCTGGACATGGCGTTTGACGAGCGCGATCGCATCGTGCACCCCATGCGCCGACGAGCTGATGGCTCGGGGTTCGATGTAATTTCGTGGGACGAGGCGTTTGCTCAGATTGCCGAGCGTCTTTTGGGGATTGTTGACGAGTGCGGGCCTCGTGCGCTGGGCATGACGCTCGGCGTGCCCTCGTTCGACCGCTACTGGGCGTATCGTTTTATGCATGCGCTGGGCTCGCCCAACGTATACGGTGCCGACGGTGCCTGCGAGGTAAGCCGACTTACCGGTTGGGAGCACAGCCTGGGCCATAGTCCCGCTTCCGACCTGGTGCATACCGACTGCATCATGTACCTGGGGCGTTCCATTGTTGATTCGTCGACGATGGGGGCCGTCGATGCGCTCAACGATGCCCGTCGCCGTGGGGCGAAGATTATCGTGGTCGACCCCCGGCGCAGCGGCTCGGCTGCGCTTGCCGACCGCTGGCTGCGCGTGCGCCCGGGCTGCGACCTGGCCTTGCTGCTGGGCATCGCGCATGTCTTGATTGCCGAGGACCTGTATGACCACGAGTTCGTGACCCGCTATACCACGGGTTTTGACGAGCTGACGCAGGCGGCTGCTGTTTGGACGCCTGAGTGGGCCGAGTCGATGTGCGACGTGCCGGCGTACGATATCCGTGCGACTGCGCGTGATTTGGCTGCCGCCGCGCCTGCCGCTGTGGTGGATGCGGGCTTTCATGGTGGCATCGGTATCGCGTATGCCAATAGCACCCAGACCGCGCGCGCTATCTGCTTGGTCGATGTGCTGCTGGGCTGCATCGGGCATGTAGGCGGCGCGCTCAATCCGCCCACGCCGCCTGTGTTGGGCGACCTCGATCCCGCGCGCTTTGCGACGCCGCCGGTGCCTCGCGGGCCCAAGCTGGGGTCCGAGCGCTATCCACTGGTCGATCCGGTGCGCGGCCTGTGCACGACCATCGGTCAGTCGATACTGGCCGGCGATTTGCGTGGGCTCATCGTCTATGCTAGCAATCCCGGGGCAGGCTATGGCAACGCCGGAGCGTGGTTGGGTATTTTGCAGCAGCTCGACTTGCTCGTGACGATTGATATCCGCTGGTCCGAGACAGCGCGTGCTTCTGACTTCGTGCTGCCCGATGTGACGTATCTGGAGGCCGACCGCGGTGTGGGCACAGTCGTGGGTGCCAACGATTCGCGGGTGTTCTACCGCAACGCCGTGCTGCCTGTGCAGCATGACGACACACGTCCCGGTCGGGAGATTTTTGCCGGTCTGGCGCAGGCGTGTGGCGCGGGCGAGTACTTCCAGTTTACGTCTGACGATCTGGCGGCTGCCCAGGTGGCGCCTTTTGGGGTCAATCTGGACGAGCTCAAGAAGCGCGGCTGGGCCGACACGGGTGTTGTGTTGCCGTCGCGTACGGGCGAGCCGGCGATTCCCCTGGATGGCGGCAAAATTGCGCTGGCAAGCGACGTATGGGAACGAGCCGGCCTGGGTCGTGTGCCCGACTGGATCGCGCCCATGGTGGAGCCTGGCCCGGGGATGTTTCGTCTCATTAGCGGCAATCGACCCTTTGAGTCGCATACCTCGCGCAGGCTCGCGGCCCAAGGTGCCGCCGAGGCTGGGTCGGACCTGGATGCCGTGCAGATGAATGCCGATGCTGCTGTGCACATGGGCATCGCCGACGGCGAGGTCGTCGAGCTTGTGAGCGATATGGGCCGCGACCGCGTGCGCGTGGAGACGACGCCGTACCTGCATCCGGCGTGCATCTTTACGTCGGCCGCCCCCGGCGGGCGTTCGTTTGGTGCCGATGCCGGTGGCGCTCAAGCCTTGGGCGTGGGCCCGCTCGACCATACGCCGTTACGTTGGGACCCGTTGACGGGTGCTGCGCTCACCCAGGAAAACGCCGTTCGCGTGGAAAAGATCGCGGCGCGCGGGGATAATGACGAGTAATTGACTCAGCTGATGTATTTGACTGATCCACGTTTCTTTTGAAAGGCCGCACATGAGCGATAGCCAGAACATGTCCGATGAGGTGCGCGCCCGCCTGCGCGCCATTCCTTCCGTCAACGAGCTGCTTGCCGAGTGGCCGGTGGTGAAGGCGGCGGGGGAGACCTGCGACGCGGTGGTCCATGCTGCCGTGACGGCCGAGCTCGACGAGGAGCGCGCCGCGATTCGCGCCGGTGCCGCCCCGCGTTCCAAGCGCGAGCTGGCCTCGGCCATCGAGTGGCGTGCGCATCGCTCCGCGCTGCCGAGCCTGCGTCCCGCCGTCAACGCCACGGGTGTGGTCATCCATACCAATCTGGGCCGTGCCCCGCTTGCGGAGTCGGCGGCAAAGGCCGTGGCCGAGGTTGCGCGCGGGTATAGCACGCTCGAGTACAGCGTCGACACCTGTTCGCGCGGGTCGCGCAAGGAGCACGCCGCGCAACTGATCCGCTCGCTCACCGGTGCCGAGGACGCGCTCGTGGTCAACAACAACGCCGCTGCGGTGCTGCTGGTGCTGGCAACCCATGCCGCGGGCAAAGAGGTCATAGTCAGCCGTGGCGAGCTTGTTGAGATCGGCGGCAGCTTCCGTATCCCCGACGTCATGGAGGCCTCGGGTGCCAAGCTCGTCGAGGTCGGGGCCACCAACCGCACGCATCTGGTCGACTACGAGCGTGCCATCACGCCCGATACGGCGATGATCCTTAAGGTCCATCCTTCTAACTATCGCATCGAGGGTTTCCACGAGGAGGTGGGTTCTCGGGAGCTTGCGGCGCTTGCTCACAAGCATGGCCTGCTGTTCTACGAGGACCAGGGTTCGGGCGCGCTGCTGCCCGATGACATCTTGGTGCGCGGCGGCGAGGAACCCACGCCGGCTTCGGTTTCGGCGGGGCTCGATGTGGTGTCGTGCTCGGGCGATAAGCTGCTCGGTGCCGCACAGGCGGGCATTATCATGGGCCGTCGCGATCTGGTCCAGGCCTGCGGCGCACATCCGCTCATGCGCGCTCTGCGTCCGGGCAAGTTGGCGCTCACGGCGCTCGAGGCCACACTTCGCATCTACATGGACGGCGCCGACGTGGCCCATCGCGATATTCCGGTGCTCAGCATGCTCACGCTGCCGCAGGCCCATTTGGAACGACGTGCCCGCAAGCTGCGCGATCGTATGGTCGCCGGGCTCGATAAGGCTGGCTGCCCGTGTGCCGTGCAGGTGGAAATCGTCGAGGAGTCCTCGACGCCCGGCGGCGGTTCGCTGCCTACCGTTGAGCTGCCGACGATGTGCGTTGCCGTGCGCTTTGTTGACGAGCGCCTGACGGTCGACGCGCTCAAGCGCTCGCTTGTCCAGGACTTCGACACGCCGGTCGTCACGCGAACCTCGCACGATCGCATTTTGTTTGACGTCCGTACGCTTGTGGGCGACCGCGATATCGAGACGGCGGCGTCGACGCTTGCCGCATGCGTTGCCAAGGCGGTGCGCTGATGAGTGAGGCCGAAGCGTTGGTGGAATGCCCCGTTATCGTTGGCACGGCGGGCCACGTTGACCACGGTAAGTCGGCACTGATCGAGGCGCTGACCGGCAAGAATCCCGATCGTCTGGAGATCGAGCGTCGTCGCGGCATGACGGTGGAGCTTGGCTTTGGCGAGCTGGCGCTGCCGAGTGGCAAGATCGTGGGCCTGGTCGACGTGCCGGGCCACGCGCATTACCTGCGCGCCATGGTGCAGGGCGCCACGGGCATCGACGTTGCCGTGCTGGTGGTATCGGCCGTTGAGGGCGTGATGCCGCAGACCCGCGAGCACGTGCATGTGCTGGAGCTGCTGGGCGTCACACACATGGTGGTCGCGCTGACGATGTGCGACCTGGCCGATAGCGAAATGATTGAGCTGGCCGAGCTCGACGTGGACGATTTTCTTTCGGATACCGTGTTTGCCGACGCGCCGATGGTGCCTGTGTCGTCCAAGACCGGCGCGGGAATCGATGATCTGCTGGCTGCGCTCGACGAGCAGGTTGCCGCTTGCTGGGGTGCCTGCCGTGCCCGTGCCGAGCTCACCGATGCCGCACCGCGTCTGCCCATCGACCGCTGCTTTACGATCAAGGGCGCCGGTACCGTGGTGACGGGAACGTTACACGATGCGCCTGTTGCGGTGGGCGACGAGCTGATGGCTTTGCCGTCGCGTACGGTCTGTCGCGTGCGCGGGATTCAGGTGCATGGCGATACGCCGCGCGCGCTGCCTGGTCAGCGTGTGGCGCTCAACCTAGTTGGTGACGGTGTCGCGGCACTTGACCGCGGCGAGATGCTGGGCGTGGCGGATCGCTTTGGTCAGACGTTGCGCTTTATGATGACGTTCACCTACCTGGGCCGCGAGGGCGCCAAGCCGCGCGTGCTCGAGTCGGGCGCGCGTGTGCATGTGATGGCCGGCACGGCCGAGGTCGTCGGCCGCATCATGCTTTTGGAGGGCGAGGCCCCCATGGCGGTGGGCGAGACCCGTACCGTGCAGGTGCGCTTGGAGGAGCCGCTGCCGCTGCGAGCCGGAGACCATGCCGTGGTGCTGTCGTATTCGCCCGTTATGCTCATTGGCGGCGGGCGTGTACTGCTTTCGCGCTGCCGTCGCACGCGAGAGCTTTCGGCGGGGGAGCGCACGCTGCTTGCAGCGCTCGAGTCCGTCGATATCGCGGGCGGTGTGGGCGCTTGGTTGGCGCTGCAGACGCTGCCGGTTACGGCGATTGATGTTGCCGAGGCTTTAGATCTTGGTGTCGGCGAGGTCGATGCCGCACTGCGCGGGTTGGTGGCGCAGGGCTCCGTTCGCAAGCTTGCCGTAGGTGATGCAGACCTCTTGGCGGACGCCGTGGTGCTCGACGCCGCGATGGATGCACTGGCGGCGACCCTGTCAGCCATGCACGCGGCGGCTCCCAAGGAGACGGGCTTTACGCCCGGCGCCGTTGCCCATGCTGCGTGGCCTGCCGCTGATGAAGACGTTGCCGCGGCTCTGATTGCCGAGGGCTGCTCGCGCGGCGTATGCGCCGCCGAGGGCGCCGAGGTGTTCGACCCGCACTCCGCTGCCGCCGCGGCGCGTGTGGTGCGCGAGGCCTGCGAACGTATCGTTGCCTTGCTGGACGAAGCCGGCCTCGATACACCGACGTTGCCCGAGGTGGGCCAGCAGTTGCAGCTCGATCGCGACACCATGACGCGTGCCCTTCGCGAGCTTTCGCTCAACCGCTCGATCGTGAAGGTCGAGCGCGACGTTGCCCTGTCTGCTGCCGCCGAGGCCCATGCGCGCGAGCTTGTTGCCGCCGCTATCGCCGATGCCGGTGGCGCTGCCACCACGAGTGTGCTGCGCGAGGCGCTGGGTGTGTCGCGCAAACGTGCCATCAGCATCTTGGAGCACCTGGATGCCGTACGCTTTACGGTGCTCGACAAGGACGCCGGCGGCCTGAGGTCCCTGCGCTAGGCCGGTCACTCGCTCCCGCCTCCTCAGTTGCGGTGAAATAGTTCCTATTTGGAGGCTTTGGCAGCAAATACAGGAACTATTCCACCGCAACTTCTTGTTCGTCTTTTTGGGATGGAGCCGTTTCGGTTTGGTAAAATACCGCCGCACTTGGGAACGGATGGGCTCCGGTGGGCTCCGCGGTCCTCAAAACCGTTGCGAGGCGTGCAAAACGTCTTGGATGTGTTCGATTCACATACGTTCCCGCCATACGCTACCAGCGCTTTTGTGCTCGCGGTCTTGCTGCGTGCCGCAAAAGCGCTGTTTTGTTTTTGCATGGGTTTGCCGTGCCGCCCGCTTTATCGGCGACGGTATTTGGCTTCGTGTGTTGGGTTTTGAGCATGCCGATGGGGGTGGTTTGCCGTATGACTACCGTAAGACGGGCTGATCTTTCTTGTGTCGTTCAAGCGGGCGGGTTGTCGTCGCGCATGGGCTGCGATAAGGCGCGCATGGCGTTTTGCGGCGAGCCGCTCATCGAGCGCGTGCTGGGTCGACTGGCGCCAGTTGCCGGCGAGCTGGTCGTGACGACGTCGCGCCCTTGCGAGCTTGCCTACCTTGAGGAGCTTATGTTTGATGGCCTGCGCCCCCGCGTGGTGATGGACGTCGACGGTCCCGCCGGTGCCATGCGCGGCATCGCGAGCTCGTTGGCCGCGGCCCGATTGCCGCTCGTGGCGATCGTCGCCTGCGATATGCCGTTTGTCTCGCCGGAGCTCATCGGCGCGCTTGCCGATCGTGTTGAGGCCGAGGCGCTCGACGTGTGCGTACCGCGCGAGGAGCGGGGGATTGAGCCGCTTTGCGCCGTCTGGCGCCGTGACGCGTGTGCGCCGGTTGCCCAAGAGTTGCTCGCCTGTGACCGCCAGCGCATTCGCTGCCTGATCAATCGCGTTCAGGCTGGTTATATGGATGAGCCGCAGATCGTTAAGTCCGCGGGTTCGACGCTCTGCTTCGAGAACGTCAATACGCCCGAGGAGTTTGCGGCGGCCGAGTTACTCGCCTAGACGATTGGAGTTGCCATGTCTCACGATATTTGCCCCGACACGGGAGAGCCTTGCACTTGCGATGGCTCCGAGCCCTGTACCTGCGGCTGCGGTGGCTGTGGACATACTGCTGAAGAGGAAGCGGCCGCCGCGGCGTATCGCGAGGCACACCGCGAAGGCCCATCCGGTGATGCCCTCGACCACGAGCGCAAGATTATCGTGTCGTTTGACAGCACCTTCGACGTGATGGAATGCGAGCAGCTGTGCCTTGATGCCGGCGTGCCCGGGCGCATCATGCCTTTGCCCGGCTCCATTACCGCCGGCTGTGGGCTTTGCTGGGTCATGCCGTTCTCGGGCGATGCGCTCGCCGCCTTTCGCGCTGCCACCGAAGGCCGCGTAACCCCCGCCGACTACCATCAGCTCGTCCTCTAACCGCCAACACCACCACATTGGGGACAGGCACCTTTGTGGTGGTTTCGCTGCTTGAATGGCCTTCTTGTGGCATTACGAGTCAAAACCACCACAAAGGTGCCTGTCCCCAATGTGGTGGTTTGGAACACGTGGACGAAACAGGTTTGAAACACGCGATTTGCACGTCAGGTGCTTAAAAACGCTTCTACCTGCATCGTAATCAAAACGAAACATCTGCTCGTCGGCTTATGCGTAACTTTGCTGCAACAGTGCGATATTATCCATACTCGATAAAGCTCGCGGCGCATGGGGCGCCTCGAACGATACTTTTCTTTTCCATCAATTGGAGGAAGCATGAGCTACACGCAGAAAGTTCTCGACGAGCTCAAGGCCCGCTATCCCGAGCAGCCTGAGTTCATCCAGGCCGCGACCGAGATCCTCGGCACCATCCAGCCGGCGCTCGACGCCCACCCCGAGTACGAGGAGGCCGCCCTGCTGGAGCGCCTCGTCGCGCCCGAGCGCATCGTCATGTTCCGTGTTCCCTGGGTCGACGACCAGGGCAAGGTTCAGGTCAACCGCGGTTACCGTGTCGAGTTCAACTCTGCCATTGGACCCTACAAGGGCGGCCTGCGCTTTAACCCGACGGTTACCCTGGGCATGCTCAAGTTCCTGGGCCTGGAGCAGATCCTCAAGAACAGCCTGACCACCCTTCCCATGGGCGGCGGCAAGGGTGGCTCCGACTTTGACCCCAAGGGCAAGTCCAACAACGAGATCATGCACTTCTGCCAGTCCTTCATGACCGAGCTCTATCGCCACATCGGTCCTAACACCGACGTTCCCGCCGGCGATCTGGGCGTTGGCGGCCGCGAGGTTGCCTACCTGTTCGGTCAGTACAAGCGCCTGACCAACGAGTGGACCGGCGTCCTTACCGGCAAGGGCCTCTCCTTTGGCGGTTCGCTCGCCCGTACCGAGGCCACCGGCTACGGCTTGGTCTACTTTGTGGACGAGTACCTCAAGAGCCGCGGCGACTCCTTCGAGGGCAAGAATGTCGTCGTTCACGGCTCCGGTAACGTCGCCATCTACGCGGTCCAGAAGGTCGCCCAGCTCGGCGGCAAGGTGCTCGCCTGCTCCGACACCCATGGCTGGGTCGAGGATCCCGACGGCATCGACTACACCGTGCTCGAGCATGTCTACAACAAGAAGCGCTCTGGCCACGACAAGGGCGTCACGCTCGCCATGTACGTTGACGAGAAGCCCAACGCCGTGTGGCACGAGGGCGACGGCCGCGGCGTGTGGCAGCTGCCCTGCGACATCGCGCTGCCCTGCGCTCGCGAGAACACGCTGCTGCTCGAGGACGCCCAGGCGCTCGTCGCCAACGGCTGCAAGGTGGTCGGCGAGGGCGCGAACATGCCCACGACCATCGAGGCCACGACCTACTTCCAGGAGAACGGCGTCGCCTTTATGCCCGGTAAGGCTGCCAACGCCGGCGGCGTGCTCGTGTCCGGCCTGGAGATGAGCCAGAACGCCGAGCACCTGTCCTGGACCTTCGAGGAGGTCGACGGCAAGCTCGAGCAGCTCATGCGCGGCATGTTCCACAACGTGGACGACACCGCCAAGGAGTATGGCCAGGAGGGCAACTTTGTCATGGGTGCCAACATCGCCGGCTTCCTGAAGGTCGCCGACGCCATGCTTGCCCAGGGCGTCTGCTAAATCTTCGCTCGATATAGCATCGCAGAAGGCTCCCAGTCCTCTTGGCTGGGAGCCTTTTTTGATCCGCATGCGACGGAGGAAAACGGTTCATTTTGTCCCGACACGAGCTGTGCCCCCTCGTTTGGTACACTTAGAGGTACTGGACAAGTGGAGAGATGGGGGAGAACGTGCTCAAGTTCGGTACCTACGTCCGTGTTGGAAACGCGGCCGAAGCCTATGAGCTCTTGCAGAAGAACCGCAACAACAAGATTGTGGGCGGCGGCATCTGGATGCGTCTGGGCTCGCGTCGTGTGGCGACGGCGATTGACCTTTCGGCCTGCGGACTCGATCAGATCGAGGAGACCGAGACCGAGTTTCGCATCGGTGCCATGTGTACCCTGCGCCAGCTCGAGCGCCATGCCGAGCTCAACGCGCTTGTCAACAATGTGTTTGAGTTCGCCGTCCACGACATTGTGGGCGTGCAGCTGCGCAATACCGCCACGGTGGGCGGTAGCATTTACGGCCGCTTTGGCTTCTCGGACGTTCTCTCCGCCTTTCTCGCGCTCGATTCCTATGTTGAGCTGACGGGTGCCGGCCGCGTGCCGCTGGCTGAGTTTGTGAACATGGGCTATGTGCGCGACGTGATCGAGCACGTCGTGGTCGTCAAGCACGACTACCGCGCGAGCTACGAGGCCGTGCGCAAGGCCGCGACCGACTTCCCCTCCTTAAACGTCACCGCCGCCTGGTGGGACAACAGCTGGCATGTCGCCGTGGGTGCCCGCCCGCTGCGCGCGACCCTGCTGCAGGGCGAGGCATGTGGCCTTACCGCCGAGCAGCCTTCCGAGGACGAGCTGCGCTCCCTGGCCACGTCCGTACGCGCGCTGAGCTATGGCACCAACCTGTGGGGCTCGGCCGACTACCGCCGCCGCATCTCGGCCCCGCTGGCGATTCAGGCTGTGCGTCGCGCCGCCGGCATCGAGCTTTCGGCCGCGCTTGCCCGCGAGCTCGAGACCGTGCAAGTGCCTAAGTTTGCCACGGACGAGTATTCCTGCCGCCGCGTGCCCGGCGTCGATTCTAGCGAGGTGCGCTAATGGCTGCTAAACTCATCGATCTTTCCTTTACGCTCAACGGTCGCAAGGTCAAGGTTCAGATTGTCCCCGACACCATGCTCTTTGCGCTGCTGCGCGAGCAGGGTTGCGCGTCGGTGCGCTGCGCCTGCGAAACCACCAACTGCGGCCTGTGCACGGTGTGGCTCGACGGCGACCCGGTGCTGAGCTGCTCGGTTCCCGCCGCGCGTGTCGAGGGCCGCTCGGTCACCACGCTCGAGGGACTCAAGGCCGAGTCTGAGGCGCTTGCCCGCGCGATGGCTGCCGAAGGCGCCGAGCAGTGCGGTTTTTGCGCCCCCGGCCTCATCATGAATGTGCTGGCGCTTGCCCGCGCCGCCAAGGAGGACCCAAGCCTCGTTGCCACTCGCGAGGAGCTCTCGCGCCAGCTGGCCGGCAACCTCTGCCGCTGCAGCGGCTACGAGAGCCAGCTGCGCGCCATCGTCCGCTTCCTCAACGAGTCTGGCGTGCAGGTGGGCTTCGAGATGCCCGAGCTGCCCGTCAACGACACGAGCTCTGACGGTGTCTCCTACAAGCAGATTACCCACAAGCAGCCCAAGAAGGACTCGAAGGCCCTGCTCGAGGGTCGTCCGGTCTACACCGGCGATATGGTGCCCGCCGGCGCGCTCATCGTCAAACTCAAGCGCAGTCCCTATGCCCGCGCCAAGATTCGCTCTATCGATACGTCGCGCGCCCTGAAGGTGCCCGGCGTGGTGGGCGTATACACCTACGAGGACGTGCCCAAGCGCCGCTTTACCATCGCCGGCCAGAGCTATCCGCAGCCGAGTCCCTACGACCGCCTGATTCTCGAGAACCTCGTGCGTTACCAAAACGAAGAGGTGGCGATCGTCGCCGCCGAGACCGAGGAGGCCGCCGACAAGGCGCTCAAGCTCATCAAGGTCGACTATGAGGTGCTGGAGCCGCTGCTCGACTTTACCCAGGCGCTTGATAATGACATCGTGGTCCACCCCGAGGGCGACGTGACCTTTATGTTCCCGCAGGGCGGCGACGTTCCGCGCAACTTGGTATGCAGCGGTACCAGCGATTTTGGCGATCTTGATGAGGCGTTCGCCCAGAGCGACATCGTCTTTGAGCGCACCTACACCAGCCAGGCCACGCAGACCGCGCCCATGGAGACCTTCCGCGCCTTCGCGACGACCGACGCGTTCGGGCGCATCTCGGTGACCACCTCCACACAGGTGCCCTTCCACGTGCGCCGCATGGTCGCGCAGTCGCTCGACATCCCGCAGTCGCAGGTACAGGTCATTAAGCCGCGCATCGGCGGCGGCTTTGGCTCCAAGCAGACGGGCTGCTGCGAGATCTTCGTGGCGTTCGTCACCCAGCAGACCGGCCGTCCGAGCTATTGCTGCTACACCCGCGAGGAGACCATCACTGCGGGCAACTCGCGCCACCAGATGCAGATGACCGTCAAGCTGGGCGCCATGAACGACGGCACCATCACGGCCATCGACCTGCATACGTTGTCCAACGCCGGCGCGTACGGCGAGCACGCCACCACGACGATCGGCCTTTCGGGCCACAAGAGCCTGCCCATCTACAACCACGTGAAGGCGAGCCGCTTTAGCTGGGACGCCGTCTACACCAACACCAACCGCGGCGGCGCGTATCGCGGCTACGGTGCCACCCAGGGCCAGTTTGCCGTGGAGAGTGCCGTCAACGAGCTCGCCGACATGCTGCACATGGACCCCGCCGACCTGCGCCTTAAGAACATTGTGCGCGAGGGCGAGGTCATGCCGCAGTACTACAACGAGAAGCTCAACGCCTGCGCGCTCGACCGCTGCCTGCTGCGCGCGATGGACATGATCGGCTGGCGCGACAAGCCGCTGGCCGTCGACCTGGGCGACCGCGTGCGCGCCCTGGGCTGCGCGCTCACCATGCAGGGCTCGGGCATTTCCAACGTGGATATCGCCGGCATCGACATGCGCCTGGAAGAGGATGGCTTCATTACCATCGGCACCGGCGCTACCGATAACGGCATGGGCGTCGACACGATTCTGGCGCAGATTGCCGCCGAGGAGTTGGGCGTGGAAAGCTCGCTCATTGTGGTGCGAGGCGTGGACACCGACGTGTCGCCGTTCGACGCCGGCTCGTACGCGAGCTCCGGTACCTACGTGACGGGCCTGGCCGCCAAGAACGCCGCGACCGAGCTGCGTGAGAAGATTTGCGCCAAGGCTGCCCAGATGTGGGACGTGGACGCCGCCGACGTGGTCTTCGATGGCCAGTACGTGCGTCTGTCCGACGAGCGTGCCGCCCGCGAGAACGGCCGCTACCTCACGCTGCGCGACTTTGCCAACCTGTGCGTCAAGAACATCGCGGGCGGCGACGCGCTCACCTCGCATGCCTCTGCCTGCCTGCCCGTTTCGCCTCCGCCGTTTATGGCCGGCATTGCCGAGGTCGAGGTCGACAAGGCCACCGGCAAGGTGACCGTGGTGGACTACGCGGCGGCTGTGGACTGCGGCACCGTGATCAACGAGGCGCTCGCGCGCGTCCAGGCCGAGGGCGGCATTGCCCAGGGTATCGGTCACGCGCTCTACGAGATTGTTGAGCACGACGACCGCGGTCGTCTGCGCACCGGCAACTTTATGAGCTACAAGCTGCCCACGCGCCTGGATATCGGCAGCATTCGCGTGGCCTTTGAGCCGAGCTACGAGCCGACGGGCCCGTTTGGTGCCAAGTCGATCGGCGAGGTCGTCATCAACACGCCGCTCGCCGCCGTGGCCTCGGCCGTGGCGCACGCCACCGGCCACCAGGTGCGCTCGCTGCCCATCACGCCCGAGAAGGCCCTGCTGGGGGAGTAGCTGGTCAGCGAACAAGTCGTAATTGGCGGGGCGGGGCAACTCGCCCCGCCAATTGCACTCGTGGTGAGGTCGTGAGCCTATAAAAGGTGTGCGTGCGCTTGTCGCTCGTATCTGCTATCATTCCTAATCTGTGCGCTCATGCGGGCGTGGCGGAATTGGTAGACGCGCCAGATTTAGGTTCTGGTGGGATTCCCGTGAAGGTTCGAGTCCTTTCGCCCGCACCAACGCACCCGCGTCGGCTTAAGCCCTCGCGACGCTTGTTGCATAAAGGTACCAGCACCTCAGATAAGCTGGGCAGTATGAGGAGGAACGTGTTGAACATCACCGCTTCTGACGTCAAGGACGCCAAGCTCACCGCTACGGTCACCATCCCGGCCGCCGACGTCGACGCCGCGATCAAGAAGGCCTACAAGGACACCGCCAAGAAGTACCGCTTCCCGGGCTTCCGTGCCGGTAAGGCTCCCCGTCCGGTCATCGACTCTGCTCTTGGCGCCGAGGCTACCCTCGCTCAGGCCACCAACGACCTGATCGCCGCCAACGAGCCCGCCGTCCTCAACGAGCTGGACATCGTCCCCACCAAGAACGGTGACTACAAGGAGCTCGACCTCGCCAAGGATCACGAGGACTACACCTACACCGTCGAGTTCTCCCTGCGTCCCGCCGCTGAGCTCTCCTCCTTCGACGCCGTCGAGATCGAGATGCCCCCCGCGGAGGTCACCGAGTCCGAGATCAACAACCAGGTCGAGATGCTCCTCAACTACCGTGCCACCTTCGAGGACGTCGAGGGTCGCGCCGTCGAGGCTGACGACTATGTGACCGTCGACCTCAAGGCCGTCGAGAACGCCGATAACTTCGCCGCCGAGGGCCGCATGCTCATCGCCGGTAGCGACAGCAACCCCAAGGAGTTCAACGAGGCCCTGATCGGCGCCAACGTTGACGACGTCAAGACCGTCACCTGGACCGACGAGGTCGAGGAGGGCGAGGAGGCCGAGACCCACACCGTCGAGGTCACCGTCAAGGGCATCAAGGTCCGCAACACCCCCGAGCTCACCGATGAGCTCGTCAAGTCCGACTTTGGCTTCGACAGCATCGACGCTATGCGCGACGCCATCAAGCTCGAGATCGAGCAGGATAAGGCTTCCCGCCTCCCGGCCGAGAAGGAGAACCGTTGCGTCTCCGCTCTCGCCGAGCGCCTACAGCTCGACGAGATGGACGCCGACTACGAGCAGTCCGTCTTTGAGGAGCTTGGCCAGAACTTCCTGTCCAACCTCGCTGCCCGCGGCATGACGCTGGACACTTGGCTGCCCGCTTCCGGCCTGACCATGGAGCAGTTCATCGGTGACCTGCACAAGCAGGCCAACGACGTTGCCCGTGAGTCCCTGGCTCTCGACGCCCTCGCCCGTGAGCTCAAGATCGAGGTCACCGAGGACGACATCAACGCCGAGTTCGAGAAGGCCGGCGTCAAGGACGTCGAGGCTTCCAAGGCCGAGTTCATCGCCGATGGCCGCATGCCCGCCGTCCGCGAGTCCATCCGTCGCTCCAAGGCCGTCGACCACCTGGTCGAGAACGCCAAGGTGACCGAGGTCGACGAGACTGCCAAGGACGCCGAGTAATTCTCGCCACCTTGCCCACGAGCGCATGCGTGCGCCCGTGATGGGGTAAAGTTATAAGCCGGTTATCCGGTTGCTTCGTACGGTGCCAGCCAATGCATAGCATGCGGGCACCGTACGTTTGTCTAGAACCACTATTGGTCCGCAAGAGAGAAATGGAGATGCGTATGATCGCTAAGTTCGATTCCGCCCTCGTGCCATACGTTATCGAGCAGACGCCGCGCGGCGAGCGCAGCTACGATATCTATTCGCGCCTGCTCAACGACCGCATCATCTTTTTGGGCGAGGAAATCAACTCCGTCAGTGCCAACCTGGTCGTTGCCCAGCTGCTGCATCTTGAGAGCCAGGATGCCGAGAAGGATATCTCGCTCTACATCAATTCGCCCGGCGGCGAGGTCTACTCCGGCCTGGCGATTCTGGACACCATGAACTTCATCAAGCCGCAGGTCTCCACCATCTGCGTCGGTATGGCCGCGTCCATGGCCGCCGTGCTGCTTTCGGCCGGCGCCAAGGGCAAGCGCTTCTGCCTGCCGCACTCCAAGGTCATGATTCACCAGCCCAGCGGCGGTGCCCAGGGCCAGCAGACCGAGATTGAGATTGTGGCCGAGGAGATCAAGAAGACCCGTCGCGAGCTCAACCAGATCCTGTCCGACGCCTCGGGCCAGCCCATTGAGAAGGTCCAGGCCGATACCGAGCGCGACAACTACCTGACCGCTGCCGAGGCTCTCGACTACGGCCTGATCGACCGTATCGTTACCTCGCGCGATCTCGCCGCGAAGGACGCCTAGGATGGCAGGTAACATGCAGGACAACTTTGACGAGAACGGCAACCCCATCCGCTGCTCCTTTTGCGGAAAAGAGCAGGGCCAGGTCCGTCGCCTCGTAAAGGGCCCGACCAACATCTTTATCTGTGACGAGTGCGTCGCCGCCTGCTCCGAGATTTTGGAGGAGTCGCTGGCTTCGGACTTTATGGACGCTGCCCGCAACGGCAAGCTGCCGGGCTTCCTCAACGACCACGGCCAGGCTGCATCCCAGCCCGCCGTGGACCCCGAGACCGAGGGCTTTGAGCTCGAGGACGACCGCCAGGTCATCACGCATGTGCCGACGCCGCACGAGATCTATGACGAGCTTTCGGCCTATGTTATGGGTCAGGAGGACGCCAAGCGCGCCATGTCGGTGGCCGTGTACAACCACTATCGCCGCGTGATTGAGGGCGGCGCTGCGGTGTCTGCCTTTGATGACGACATGGGCTCGCAGTTCGATGACGATATGGACGAGGTAGAGCTCGCCAAGTCCAACATCCTGCTGCTCGGTCCCACCGGTACCGGTAAGACCCTGTTGGCCCAGACGCTCGCCCGCATCCTCGAGGTGCCGTTTGCCATCGCCGATGCCACCGCGCTCACCGAGGCCGGCTATGTGGGCGAGGACGTGGAGAACATCCTGCTCAAGCTCATCAATGCCGCCGATGGCGACATTGAGCGCGCCCAGGTGGGCATTATCTACGTGGACGAGATCGACAAGATCGCCCGCAAGGCCGAGAACCTCTCCATCACCCGCGACGTTTCGGGCGAGGGCGTTCAGCAGGCGCTGCTTAAGATTCTTGAGGGCACGGTGGCCAGCGTTCCGCCCACCGGCGGCCGCAAGCATCCCCAGCAGGAGCTGCTGCAGATCGACACGACCAACATCCTGTTTATTTGCGGCGGTGCCTTTGTGGGTCTGGACAAGATCATCGCCGATCGCGTGGGCAACAAGGGCGTGGGCTTTAACTCCGAGATCGCCGGCCCCACCTCGGTCGACGAGAACGACCTGCTGCGTCAGGTGCTCCCGCAGGACCTCAACGCCTTTGGCATGATTCCCGAGTTTGTGGGACGTACGCCCGTCGTCACCCAGACGCAGGCGCTCGACGAGGATGACTTGGTGTCGATTCTGACCGAGCCCAAGAACGCCGTGGTGCGCCAGTACCGTAAGATGTTCCAGCTCGAGGACGTTGAGCTTGAGTTTGAGGACGCGGCCCTGCACGAGATCGCCCGCATGGCGCTCGCCCGCAAGACCGGCGCCCGCGGCCTGCGCGCCATCTGCGAGGACGTGCTCCAGCAGACGATGTTCGACCTGCCCAGCGAGGAAGGCGTTTCCAAGGTCATCGTGACCGAAGCCTCCGTAAAGGGCGAAGAGCAGCCTCAACGTATCTACGGGTAAACCAGCCAAAAACGTGCTTGCAAATAGCCTCCGACCATCCGCGGTCGGAGGCTATTTTATATATACGCAATAACCCCAACTACCTGTGTTATTCTGTGTGGTTGTTTAAGCCTCAGCGAAGTCATATCAGACTGAAGTAATCGATACCTAAGGGGAGGAATGTAGGCCCGATTTTCGTAGATTCCGCACGAGTCGAAGACCACTTAATGTGGTCTTCGAGCGAGCCCAGGACCTGACCGAGCGAAAATCGGGCCTACATTCCTCCCCGACGGGCAAGGGAGAGATATATGGAAGAGATGCCCAAGAACTACGATCCGTCGACCAACGAGCCGGCGATCCTGCAGAAGTGGCTCGACGGCGGCTACTACAAGCGCCGTGAGGGCGTGGGCGACTGCACCGTCACCATTCCGCCTCCCAACGTGACCGGCAAGCTCCACATGGGTCACGCCACCGACGACTCCATCCAGGACGCCATCATCCGTATGGCCCGCATGCGCGGCAAGTCCACGCGTTGGGTGCTGGGTACCGACCACGCCGGTATCGCCACGCAGACTAAGGTCGACAAGAAGCTCAAGAGCGAGGGCATCAGCCGCCTGGAGATCGGCCGCGATAAGTTTGTCGACGCCTGCTGGGATTGGACCCACGAGTACGGCGGCATCATCGTCGAGCAGATCAAGCGCATGGGCTGCTCCGTCGACTTTGATAACGAGCGCTTCACCATGGACGAGGACTACGCCCAGGCCGTGCGCAAGGTGTTCTGCGACTGGTACCACGACGGCCTGATCTACCGCGGCAAGCGCATCGTCAACTGGTGCCCCAACTGCACCACCGCCATCTCGGACGACGAGGCCGAGTATAAGGACGAGAAGGGCCATCTGTGGCACCTGCGCTACCCGCTGACCGAGCCGGTCAACGGCCAGGACTACATCGTCGTCGCTACCACGCGCCCCGAGACCATGCTCGGCGACACGGGCGTCGCCGTCTCCCCGAAGGACCCCGAGAAGGCCGCCTTTGTGGGTAAGACCGTCAAGCTCCCCATCGTCGACCGCGAGATCCCCATCTTTGAGGATTGGCACGTCGATGCCAACTTTGGCTCCGGCTTTGTCAAGGTCACCCCGGCCCACGACCCCAACGACTACGCCATGGGTCAGGCCCACGACCTGCCGCAGATCAATATCTTCGACGAGCACGCGGTGGTCGTCGAGGGCTACGGCGAGTTCACCGGCATGAACCGCGACGAGTGCCGCGAGGCCGTCATCAAGTGGTTTGAGGAGCACGGCCTGCTCGATCACGTCGAGGACCTCGACCACTCCGTCATGCACTGCTACCGTTGCGACTCCGCGCTGGAGCCTTGGCTGTCCGAGCAGTGGTTTGTGGCCGTCGACAAGCTCAAGGGACCGGCGCTCGACGCCGTCAACTCCGGCAAGGTCACCTTCCACCCCGCGCGCTGGACGCAGACCTACACCACCTGGATGGAGAACCTCAAGGACTGGTGCATCTCGCGCCAGCTGTGGTGGGGCCATCGCATCCCCGTGTTCTACTGCGAGGACTGCGGCTGGGAGGACGCCCTCACCGAGGACACCGATGTGTGTCCCAAGTGCGGCGGTCATCACGTGCATCAGGACGAGAACGTGCTGGACACCTGGTTCAGCTCGCAGCTGTGGACCTTCGCCACACAGGGCTGGCCGCAAAAGCCGGAGCTGCTCGAGGGCCATCACCCCACGACGGCGCTCGTCACCGCGCGCGACATCATCGCGCTGTGGGTCGCCCGCATGGTCATGAGCTCGCTGTACTTCTTGGACGAGGTACCGTTTAAGGACGTCGTCATCTACCCGACGATCCTGGCCAAGGACGGCAGCCGCATGTCCAAGTCCAAGGGCAACGGTGTCGATCCCATGGACCTCATTGGTATGTACGGTGCCGACGCCATGCGCTTCAACCTGCTCACGCTGTGCACCAACAACCAGGACGTCAAGTTCGACGCGAACATCGACAAGAAGACCAAGAAGCTCATCGACAGCCCGCGCACTGACCAGGCCAAGTCGTTTGTGACCAAGATCTGGAACGCCAGCCGCTTCCTGCTTATGAACATGGAGGGCTACACGCCCGGCGAGCCCGTCGTGGAGACGCCTGCCGACGCGTGGATGTTCAGCCGCCTGGCCAAGGCTGTCAAGATGGTTACCGAGGGCATCGAGCAGTACACCTTTGGCGATATGGCCCGCGGCGTGCAGCAGTTCTTCTGGAACGAGGTCTGCGACTGGTACGTCGAGGTCACCAAGGCCCGCCTGAAGGGCGAGGGCCGTCTGCAGGCGCAGCGCAACCTGATCTTTGTGCTCGATACCTCCATTCGCCTGATGCACCCGCTTATGCCGTTCGTTACCGAGGAGATCTGGGATAACATGCCGGCGAGCGTGCTCGATCTGGACGCCGAGGGCAACGTGGATCGCGCCGAGGCGCTCATGATCGCCAAGTGGCCCGAGCCCGCCGACTACGCCAAGTACGTCGACGAGCCCGCCGAGCGCGCGTTTGAGCTGTGCCGCACTGTCGTTTCCGCTGCTCGCGCCACGCGTTCGCGCTACCGCTTGAGCCCCAAGGCCGAGCTCGACGTGGTCGTGCGCGCCGGTGCCGAGGATATTGAGAAGCTCGAGAGCCTGCGCTCCACGATTGAGCCGCTGGCCAACACGGCTTCGCTGGTTATGGGTACCGACGTCGAGAAGCCTGCCGCGAGCATTGCCGTGGTCGATAGCGGCGTCGAGGTCTTCGTGGTACTCGAGGGCAAGGTCGATCTTTCGGCCGAGAAGGCGCGCCTGGAGAAGGAGATCGCCGCGGCTCAGAAGGAGCTCGCTGGCTGCGAGAAGACGCTCGCCAACGAGGGCTTTGTGGCCAAGGCCGCGCCCGCGGTGGTCCAGAAGAAGAGGGACCGTGCAGCTGAGCTCAAGGAGATCCTGGTGGCGCTGACTGCTCAGGTTGCTGACTTCTCGTAAGGTTTACTCGGGGGCGCGTCCCGACGCTTTGCTCGCTACTGCGAACAGTCCTGCGCAAGACGGACAGCACATTAAGTGCTGTCCTTTGCGTGCGGAACTTGTATCGAGCAAAGCGTCGGGCCGCTCCCAGTTCGTTTACGTGGTTGTTTGCAACTGGTTAGTTAGGGCCACTTGGTTGTGGTCTTGATTCTGCTGCAAAGCGGTGTTTGGCTGATATTTTGAATGGGAGGGGCTCGTTGTTGCTTGCGGGCCTCTTTTTATGTTGAGGGGACTTTGGTTTATGCCTAAGCGTTCGGGGTCGTATTCTGTGCCGTTCTCGTTTGAGCTGCTTTCGTTTGATGAGGCTGTTGGGCTGGCTGCTGATACGGGGCGGATTTCTGGGGATGCTGGTCCGCTGCTCGAGACGGTTGTCGATATGCTCGATGAGCTTGGGCGTCCGGATGAGTATTTTGATTGCATCCAGGTTGCCGGTACCAATGGCAAGACTTCGACTACGCGTTTTTCGGCTGCTATCCTTCGCGGCGAGGGGCTCAAGACCGCGCTGTATACGTCGCCGCAGCTGGTGCGCTATCCCGAGCGTATGGAGGTTGACGGGCGCGTTGTGAGCGACGAGGCCTTTGCTCGTGGCGTTTCTGCCGCTGTTGAGGCGGGTCGCCGCGTGAATGCGCACCGTGTGGCGGCGGGGGAGCGCGCCTATTCCATCACGCCGTTTGACCTGCTGACGGCTGCCGCGCTTGTCGTGTTTGCCGAGGCCGCGGTGGATGTTGCCGTGCTTGAGGTTGGCATGGGCGGACGCTGGGATGCTACGAGTGCGACCGATCCCGTGGCCGTCGCCATTACGGGCATTGGGCTCGACCACACACGCATTTTGGGCGATACGCTCGAGGCCATTGCGGGAGAGAAGGCTGCGGTTATTAAGCCTGGGCGCCAGGTTGTTTTGGGCGAGGGCACGCATGAGCCGAGCGTTCAGCGCGTAATGGATACGCGCTGCCGCGAGTGCGGTGTGGTGCCGCTGGTGGTGAGCCATTCCACGACCAAGGTACCGGCACATGTGGGCGATACGGTGGAGTTCAGCTGCACCACGCCGCGCGCGATTTATACGTCGAGCATGGTTAAGCCGGCGTATCAGCCGCAGAATGCTGCGTGCGCGATTATGATGTGCGAGGGGTATCTGGGTCGCGAGCTCGATCATGACAAGCTCGATGCGTCGCTTATGGGCTGCCCCACGCCGGGCCGATTTGATGTGCTGGGAACTGATCCGCTCAAGCTGATCGACGCCTGCCATAACCCACAGAGCTGCGAGAACTTTGTGAGCGCGCTGGACGAGATCGATCCGTGCGTGGAGAATCGCCCCACGCTGCTGTGCGCTGCGCTGGCCGACAAGGACGTGGCGGGCATCGTTGACGTTCTGGTTCCGGCGTTCCCACGCGTGGTCGTGACCCAGACCGATTCCGATCGCGCCCTGCCGGCAGATGAGCTCGCTGCCCTGGTGGACGTCGATAAGCTCGCGGGCGTGTACCTCAGCGTGTCCGAGGCCCTCGCGGCCTTCGAGGCCGCGGACGAGCCCTTCGTAGCAGCCGGCACCATCACCCTAGCCGGCGAAGTAGCGGGGCTGCTCCGTTAACCCATCCCCTCATCAGTTGCGGTGAAATAGTTCCTGTTTTTGGGTTCTAACAGCCCATCCAGGAACTATTTCACCGCAACTTAGTTTGGGGACTTGGGGATGAGGTTAGCCTAGGCGGACCGGATCGTGGGGGTAGGCGTTGAGAATCTCGACGCCGGACTCGGTGACCAGGGCCAAGTCCTCGATGCGGACGCCGGTGCGGCCGGGGAGGTAGATGCCCGGTTCGATGGAGAACGTCATGCCCGGTTCTACGACCTGCTCGTTGACCAGCGAGACATCGCCCGGCTCGTGGTCCTGCAGACCGATCGAGTGACCCAGGCGGTGCGTAAAGTACTTGCCGTAGCCAGCGTCCTCGATCACGTCGCGCGCTGTACGATCCAGGTCGCACATGCGAACGCCCGGTGCGATGAGCGCCTCGGCGGCCTCGTTGGCGCGGCGCACGATGTCGTAGATGCGTGCCGTCTCCTCGTCCGGCTCGCCCCAAAAGAATGTGCGTGTCATATCCGAGCAGTAGTTGCGATGACGTCCGCCAATGTCGAACAGCACCACGTCGCCACGTTTGGGCACGGTGTCGTCGGGTTCATGATGCGGGTCGCCGGCGTTGGCGCCAAAGCTCACGATCGGAGGAAAGCTAAAGCCCTCGCAGCCGTGCTTGCGGTACAAGCCGAGCATCTGGTCGGCAATCTCGCGCTCCGTCACACCCTCGTGGACGAGTTTGATGGCGTCGGCCATCACAGCGTCGTTAGCTGCCGAGGACATGCGCATGAGTTCCTGCTCGGCGGCGTCTTTGTAGGTTCGCGCTGCGGTCACGGCAAAATCGCCCAGGAAAAACTCGCTGGCGGCGTGGCGCTCCATGAGCGGCATCAAAAAGCCGGAGCGCATGACGGTGTCGATGCCGAGCGGCTTGGTTGGGTCGATCTCACTCGCGATGGCGTCGGTCACGATATCGGTATCGGTGTGGTAGGCGACGCGGGCATTGTCGTATTCCGGCAGCTGGTGTAGAGCGTTGACTAGGATCACTGGCTCGGCATCGCGCGCGAGCAGCACACCGCAAAACCGCTCGAACATATCGGCATAAAAGCCGGTCAGATAGTAAATCGACCACGGGTCGTTTACGAGCAACTGCGCGCCGGGGTGCTGAGCCTCGAGTGCATCGAGCACGCGCGCCACACGCTGGTCATCGACATGTGCCATGAAACATCCTTTCGCTAGGCTGCCACCATGGTATCCCCAATGCCAGGGTAGTCAATTTGGGACGGGGCTATTTTAGCTACGTCTAACATGCGGAATGATTTTTCTGGGATGGGGATTAAATAATCATTGGGTGCCGAATGATTATTTCAATCCCCGTCCCAGAAAAATCATTTGAGCGAACGTTGGGGCAAAAGTAGTCATAAGAGGCCCGTTCCAAATGGGCTGGTTTCAAAAGTATGGCGGATTACGGGGCTGGACCTGTATTACTTGACCATGGGAAAAATCGTGAAATTAAAACCGCAGGTAGACGGCTTATCAAAAATCGAAAAATGTCGGTATGGATGGGGGCCTCCGAATCAGCCCCGTAATCCGGGGTGGTTTTGAAATGGCACTATAGTAGGCACAAGCTAAATACCGATTCCAAGGATAGTTGCGGTGGAATAGTTCCTGGATGCCGGGGTTTTGGCGGAAATCAGGAACTATTTCACCGCAATTGAGGAGGGGCGGGGTGGATGGCGGGGTAGCTAAAAGAGCGCCGTCCCAAATAAGCTACTTAGGTTGGGTCGATGTCCATGCTGGCGATGAGGTCGATGCCCGTGTTGAGGAGGTCTTCCAGAACGACGTCGCCCATACGGATAGGGGCGTCGATGATTAGGCCTCGGATGAGGTCCATGGCCTGGGCGTGGAGTGCCAGCGGGATGGCTTCGGCCGTGCGTACGGGCAGCAGCGCCTCGTCGCCGCCGGATACGGCCACGGTGGTGGTGAGCACACGCATGGGGCAGGTGAGCTCTTGATGCGCGAACTTATCACCGCGCGGGCAGCTGTTTCCGGTCACGGAGTGCACTTCTACCACGGCGCCGTCTGCGTCGCGCTCCACCTCCACGGTCAGAAGGCATTCGGATGGGCAGGTGGTGCAGTTGAACTGCAGCGTTTCAATCGCGTTTGTGCTCATGACTCTACGCCTCCTCAACGGGGTCGACGGACAGGACAATCTCGTTAACACCCAGGTCGAGTGCGCGCTGAATTACCTTTGCCGGTAGTGGGAAGCTCTCCATTACGCTCGGTTTAAACGGGCGGACCTTGCCTGCAAACATCTCCTCGTCGCCTGCCAGAATGCGCACGCGGGCGGCGTCGACCGGCCGGCGCACGCGGAAGCTGAGCTTGGTGAGCGCCACGGCCGTAATGCGTCCCGGCAGCGCGTATCCCGCAATGCCGGCAGGGGAGACGGTGAGCTCGCAGTCCGCAGCGACGCCCGCGCCGGTTTCCAGCGCGTGCGCCGCTGCAGCTGCGCCAGCCCTCTCGGACTCGGTCGTCACGTTGTCGGCCAGGTCGTGCACGTGCAGCACGTTGCCGCAGGCAAAGATGCCTGGTACGCCCGTCTGCAGGCTCTGGTCCACCACGGCGCCTCGCGTGCGCGGGTCAAGCTCTACACCCGCGGCAACCGAAAGCTCGTTTTCGGGAATCAATCCCACCGAAAGCAGCAGTGTGTCACACGGAGCAACGCGCTCGGTCCCCGGAATGGGCGCTAGGCGCTCGTCGACCTGGCTCACCTCGACGGCTTCCACGCGGTCGTGCCCGATCACGCGCGTGACGGTGGTGGACAGGTGCAGCGGAATGCCAAAGTCGTCCAGGCAGTTCTTAACATTGCGGCGCAGACCGTTGGCGTACGGCATAAGCTCGTACACGCCCTCGACGGAAATCCCCTCGAGCGTGCAGCGGCGTGCCATGATGAGCCCGATGTCACCCGAGCCCAAAATGACGGCGCGCGAGCCGGGTTTGAGGTTCTCGATATTGATGTATCGCTGCGCCAGGCCGGCCGTAAACACGCCGGCGGGTCGGCTGCCGGGAATCTTGATCTCGCTACGGGTGCGCTCGCGGCAACCCATGGCAAGGACGACCGCGCGCCCGGTGAGCTGCAGCATGCCGGTGGGGCTCATGAGCGTGACGGTGTGGGCCGCGGCGTCTTCCGTGGACTCGTCCGAATCAATCCCAAGCACCATGCTATTCAAGAACAGCGCGATGTCGATCGCGCGCACCTGGTCGATAAAGCGCTGTGCGTACTCGGGGCCGGTGAGCTCCTGCTTAAAGTGCGAAAGGCCAAAGCCGGGGTGGATGCACTGGCGCAGGATGCCGCCTAAGTGCTGCTCGCGCTCCACGATGGCCACGCGCGCGCCGGCCTTATGCGCCGAAAGCGCGGCCGCCATGCCGGCGGGCCCGCCGCCGATAACGACCACGTCGAATGCCTGCGTCGACACCGACGCTACGGCTCCTGCCTCTGCGCGTTCGTCGCGCATATCAAGCGTTGCCATCCTAGCGCACCCCCTTCAGCGGTCCCTCAACCAGCCACGAGCCAGTGTCCTCCAGCAGCACCTCGCTGGGGTCGCAGCCCAGCTCGCGAGCTAGAATCGCCACCACGCGGCTCTGGCAAAAGCCGCTCTGGCAGCGGCCCATGCCGGCGCGGCAGCGGCGCTTGACGCCCTCGACCGAAACCGCACCTGGGCGGCGTCGAATCGCGGCAACAATCTCGGCCACGGACACCGTTTCGCAGCGGCAGACGATCTTTCCCCATGCAGGGTCGGACTCGATGAGCTCCTCCTTGCGCACAAGTGGCGCACGGTCGAAGTCGTCCGGCGCGCGGCGGACGGGATCCCAGTCGGGCCGCTCGTGCAGGGCAACACCGGCATCGCGCAAGATCTGCTCCATGCGCTCGGCGATGGCTGGCGCGCTCGCCACGCCCGGCGACTGAATGCCCGCCGCCTGGAATAGGCCTGGCACCACGGCGGACTGCCCAATAAGAAAGTCGTTCGTCCCCTTTATGACCGGACGCCCGCCGGCAAACGCGCGCACCACGCGGCGTGTGTCCAGATCGGGCACCAGCTTGCGCGCACCGCTCAGCAGCGCGTTGACATCGGAAGCGTAGGTCTGCGTGTCGCCGGGCTCGCGCACGGCAGCGGTCGCGGTGATCACGGTGTTACCATGTACGGTGCCCGTCACGATAACGCCCTTCGACACCGGCGTCGGCACGGGGTAGAGCGGCATGAGCGTGCGCGGCTCCTTGTCCAGCACCACGATATTGCCCTGGCGCCAGACCATCTGGAACTCCTCGGCGCCCGCCATATGCGAGATGTCCGCGGCTCCGTTGCCCGCGGCGTTGATCAGGTAGCGGCAGCGCACGTCTCCGGCGGGCGTCGCCAACGTAAAGCGCGCGTCGTCGCCCGAGCCCGCGATTTCAATCGCCTCCACCGGTGCGGAGCGCATAAACGACACCCCGTTGGCAACGGCGTTTTCCAGCGCGGCGATGGCGACCTCAAACGGGTCGACGTAACCGGTCGAAGGGCACCACAGCGCGCACGTCGCCTCGGCACTGGCGCGCGGCTCTAATTCGTGGATGCGGTCGGGTCCGACGATCGACAGCTCGGGCACGCCGTTGACCAGGCCATTCTGGCGTAGCTTCTCCAGGTGCGCGCGGTCCTCGTCGTTAAAGCCCAATACCATCGAGCCGGTGCGGCAGAACAAAAAACCCAGCTCCTGGGCCCACGTGCCATACAGCTCGCAGCCGCGGGCGTTGACCTGCGCCTTTACCGTGCCCGGCGCCGGGTCGTAGCCGGCGTGTACCAGGCCGCCGTTGGCCTTTGACGCACCGAGCGCAATGTCGTTGGCCGCCTCGACCACGCAAATGGACAGGTCATAGCGCGCGAGCTGCCGCGCGATGGCGCATCCGGTGATGCCCGCGCCTACAATCGCGATATCAAACGTTTCTGCCACGGTGCCTCCCAGACGAGTTGACAGGCTGTCAATAAAACTATCCTACGGTCTGCACACCCCCAGCGCGGCGGCAATGCGGTGAACAGCCCCGCAACACCCGCCAACGGCAGAAGAGGGGAGACGCGGCAACGTCGACAACCTCGTCCGCCGACAACTACGGCAACCTTTCGTCTCGATCTGTAACAGTTGGACGAGGATTTGGGTTCCAGTTGTTACAGTTTGAGACATTCGGTTTGGACGGTTTTCTTTGTCTTAATCTGTAACAGTTAGCTGAGGATTTGGGTTCTAGATGTTACAGATTTAGATGAACCTATCAGTCGGTTTCGAATGTCTAAATCTGTAACGGTTAGACCTGTTTTTGCCGAGTTGTTGTTACAGATTGAGATATTTTAACGGGGGGCTCACCGTTCGTCTTGATCTGTAACAGTAAGAGGGGGTTTGGGGCCCAAGATGTTACAGATTGAGATTGAAGTCGGGGAGGGACCCTGTGTCTCGACCTGTAACATCTAGACCCGGATTCCGCTCACACCTGTTACAGATTGAGATGTTTGTGTCCGCGCCAGCCCCGCCCCTAGCCGTAGTCCCATATAAACAAACCCCGTGGTAAACTTTACCGGACTGTTAATATTCCGAAAGGTACCCGTAATGTCCAAGTACATCTCTGAGCTCATGTCGCCGCAGCTTATGGGCGTCGTCTATGCCTTCGTTGGCTTTATCATCGCCCTGTATGTGCTGTCGGTCGTCTATGTGTTCATCGACGCTCGCCGCCGCGGCGCCAGCGCCTACGTGGCATGGGGCATCATCGCCCTCATCCCGTTTGTAGGCCTCATTGCCTACCTGGTCCTGCGCCCGCACTCCTATGCGTCCGACCGCGAGGAGCAGGAGCTGGACATGGCTCTGCGCGAGCGCCAGCTTGCCCAGTACGGCACCTGCCCGCAGTGCGGCGCGCCCATCGAGAAGGACTTCGTCGTCTGCCCGGTGTGCGATACCCAGGTTCGCAACGTGTGTCCCAGCTGCCATCGCCCGCTCGATGCGCATTGGAAGGTCTGCCCCTACTGCCGAACTCGCATCCAGTAACGCATCCATCGCCGGGCCTGCCGCAAGCCACGGACACGCTGTAAGCCACGCGCGCCCCGCAGTCCCACCCCACACGATGAAGCATGCGTAGAAAATCGCCCGCCGTGCCATTAAGGTGCGGCGGGCGCTTGTATACCAAGGCAACCTGCCTATAATGATGCAAGTTAAAACGCCGAGCGCATCGCACGCACTTGCATCAGGCATCCGAGAGGAGAAAACATACCCATGAAGGCACTCTACAATGACGGTTCGGTGGCCGAGCTCCCGCAGGACGAGGTCACGCACGTCATCCGCCACTCCGCCGCGCACATCATGGCGCAGGCCATCAAGCGCCTGTACCCCGAGGCCGACTTTGCCTACGGCCCCGCGACCGACAACGGCTTCTACTACGACGTCGACCTGCCCGAGGGCGTCAAGATCAGCGAGGACGACTTCCCCGCGATCGAGGCCGAGATGAAGAAGATCGTCAAGGAGAACCTCAAGTTTTCCGTGTACGAGAAGCCCCGCGCCGAGGCCATCGCCCTTATGGAGGAGCGCGGCGAGAAGTACAAGGTCGAGCACATCGGCGACCTGGACGACGACGCCCGTATCACCTTCTACCAGCAGGGCGACTACATCGACATGTGCGTCGGCCCCCACATCTGCTACACCAAGGCGCTGAAGGCCTTTAAGCTCACTGGCGTCTCGGGCGCTTACTGGAAGGGCGACAAGGACAACAAGATGCTCACCCGCATCAACGGCGTCGCCTTTGCCACCAAGGAAGAGCTCGACGAGCACATGCACATGCTGGAGGAGGCCAAGAAGCGCGACCACCGCAAGATCGGCCGCGAGATGGACCTCTTTATGATGCGCGATGAGGCCCCTGGCTTCCCGTTCTTCCTGCCTAACGGCATGATCCTTAAGAACACGCTGCTGGACTACTGGCGTGAGATCCACCACAAGGCCGGCTACGTGGAGATCTCCACGCCGCTCATCATGAACAAGCAGCTGTGGAAGACCTCGGGCCACTGGGACCACTACAAGGACAACATGTACTCCACCGTCATCGACGACGAGGAGTACTGCATTAAGCCCATGAACTGCCCGGGCGGCGTGCTGGTGTACGCCTCCAAGCCGCACTCCTACCGCGAGCTGCCCATTCGCGCCGGCGAGATTGGCCTGGTGCACCGCCACGAGCTGCGCGGCGCCCTGCACGGCCTGTTCCGCGTGCGTTGCTTTAACCAGGACGATGCCCACCTGTTTGTTCGTCCCGACCAGCTGACCGACGAGATCGTGGGCGTTGTCAACCTCATCGACTCCGTGTACCAGAAGTTTGGCTTTAAGTATCACGTCGAGCTTTCCACCCGCCCCGAGGACTCCATGGGTTCGGACGAGGACTGGGCGCGCGCCGAGGAAGGCCTGCGCACCGCTCTGGAGAAGCTGGGTATGGACTACGAGGTCAACGAGGGCGACGGCGCCTTCTACGGCCCCAAGATCGACTTCCACCTGGAGGACTCGCTCGGCCGTACCTGGCAGTGCGGTACCGTGCAGCTCGACTTCCAGATGCCGCTCAACTTTGACCTGGAGTACGTGGACGCCGACGGCACCAAGAAGCGCCCCATCATGCTGCACCGCGTGTGCTTTGGCTCCATCGAGCGCTTTATTGGTATTCTGATTGAGCACTTTGCGGGCAAGTTCCCCACCTGGCTGGCTCCCGTGCAGGTCAAGGCACTTCCCGTCTCCGAGAAGAGCCGCGACTACGCGCACGAGGTGTGCGCCAAGCTGGAGGAGGCCGGCATTCGCGTGGTCTGCGACGACCGCGATGAGAAGATTGGCTACAAGATCCGCGAGGCCCGCAGCATCGACCGCGTGCCCTACATGCTCATCCTGGGCGAGAAGGAGGTCGAGGCCGGCAACATCTCCGTCCGCGATCGCTCCAACGAGACCGTTCAGATGAGCGTCGACGAGTTTGTTGCCAAGGTGACCGAGGAGATCAAGACCCGCGCCTAAGGTAAGCTTCACAACAATTTACAAAGGCGACCGTCCACAAAGGGCGGTCGCCTTTTTTCTTACCAAAATAAGAAAAGCCGCTGGTTGAGCGGCTTTTTTTGTTGCACAAAAAGGTACAGGTTTTTGTAGAGGGGTATGGAGATGTACCTACTAGCAGTACATTTTGCGTAATCTGGGCAAACGCTGATTGATTGCTCGTATAATGTCATCTGTCGAAAGATACAAAAACCTGTACTTTTGCGACTGCGCCTAGCTGCGAGCGAGAAGCCTGTTCTAAACGCCCCTGCATTTGCGTGCATCGCAAAGCCAAAAGAGGGGGCGAGAACATGGAACAGACGACACGGCGCCAAGAGCAGCTGCCGGGCGCATTTAATGGCGCCACCACCAACAGCCAGCACGGCCGCGTCCGCTGGTATCTGGTTCACACCCCCCATGGAAAAGAGCGCGAGACCTGTGAAAAGGTCCGCCCCATTATCCCGCACGAGCTGATGCAGGACGCTTTTGTAATGCAAAAGGAGTTCTGGTTTAAGCGGGACGGCGCATGGTCGCTCCAAACCAAACCTATGTACAAGGAATATTTTTTCGTCGCTACGCACGATGCCGCCGCGCTCGATAGGGCTTTGGCCCAGTTGAGCTTTGGCTGTCGCATCGCCGGCAGTAGGGAGCGGGCGTACATGCCCATGCCGGATGACGCGCAGGACTGGTACCGCAGCGTGCTGGACGACGACGGCGTGGTGCGCAACAGCGTCGCCCGCATAGAAGACGGCGTGTTGCACATAGAGCAGGGGCCCTTGGTGGGGCAAGAGGCCCGCGTAAAGAAAATCGACCGTCATAAACGCTGGTGCCTGGTAGACGTGGGCGAGGGTGACTCCGCATTTAGGGAGTTACTTCCGCTCGACGTGCCCAGCAAAACGTAAGGGAGACGTTGTACCAGCAAATCGTTCGTTTTTTGAATTCATGGACGGGGGGGGGTTCCTGGGGACAGGAACGTGAGTTTTATTGTGGCTGCTAAAGAAGTAACAGAGAGCTGTGCATCAGTGGGGGACGCACTGGCTTTCAATCAGATTAAGCCGAGCGGTACGCTTGGCTATCGCTTTGTTAAGAGGCTGTTTGACCTGGTGTTCAGTCTTTTAATGAGTGTACTGCTGCTTATCCCCATCGCCATTGTGTGTGCGCTCATTAGCCTTGAGACGCCCGGCAGTCCTATGTATACGCAAGAACGCGTTGGCAAGGGCGGAAAGACAATCAAGATTTTCAAGCTTCGCAGCATGGTCACCGATGCTGGCGATGTGCAGAAGTATTTGAGTCCCGAGCAGCTGCATCAGTGGGAAGTCGAGCGCAAAGTCGACGATGACCCCCGCATTACCAAGGTTGGGCGGTTCATCCGTAAGTGCTCTATTGACGAGATGCCGCAGTTCTTGAACGTGCTGAACGGCGATCTTTCCGTCATTGGCCCGCGTCCCATTACAAGGGATGAGCTTGAGCAGCACTTTTCCGACGAGGAGAAGGCTGAGCTGCTCTCTGTTCAGCCCGGCATTACGGGCCTGTGGCAGGCGACCGACCGCAACGCTGCGACCTTCGAGAGCGGCTTACGCCAGAAGATCGAGCTCCGCTACGTGCGTAATCGCTGCTTCCGCATGGACTGGAAATGCTTCACCGGAACTTTCGGTGCCATGTTCGGCAAGAAGAGGACGGGGCGATAGATGGCTAATCCTATTCGAGTCGCACAGATAGTTGGAAAAATGAACGGCGGCGGCGTTGAAGCCGTCGTTATGAATTACTACCGTCATATCGATCGCAGTAAAGTGCAGTTCGATTTCCTTGTCGATTCCGATTCGACTCTTGTTCCCCGCGAGGAGATTGAATCGCTCGGTGGCCGAGTCTTCGAGATTCCGCCCTATCAGCATGTAATTGAATACCAGCGAGAGCTCCACCGTCTCTTTAAACAAGAGGGCTGGAAGATTGTTCATAGTCACATCAACGCTCTTTCCGTCTTTCCACTTCGCGCTGCGAAGAAGGCGGGCGTCCCCGTGCGTATCGCCCATAGCCACTCTACGAGCGGTAAGGGTGAGTATGCCAAGAATGCTCTTAAGGCTGTGCTGAAAACGCAATCTAACCGGTATCCGACGCATTGCTTTGCATGTAGCCGGTTTGCCGGTGAGTGGCTTTTCGGCAAAGATGCTAACTTCGAGGTTGTATACAACGCTATTGATTTGAACAGCTTCCGCTTCAATGCAGAGGCTCGCGAACAAGCGCGAGCCGACCTGGGCCTTGTTGGCGGTCAGTTTGTAATTGGGCATGTTGGTCGGTTTATGGCGCAGAAGAATCATCCGTTCTTGATTGATGTTTTCGCCGAAGCCGCAAAACGCCGCGACGACGCTGTCCTGTTGCTTGTCGGCTCCGGTGAAGACGAGGACTCCATAAAGGCATTGGTGGATGAACACGGCCTTTCAGACTGCGTTAAATTCTTGGGACAGAGAAACGATGTAAATCGACTATACCAGGCATTTGATGTGTTCGTTCTTCCAAGCCTTTATGAAGGCCTGGGCCTCGTTGGTGTCGAGGCTCAGGTGTCTGGTTTGCCATGTCTGCTAAGTGATGTTATTCCGCGTGAGGTGGATGTAACAGGGGAGTGTACGTTTCTGCCCATTGATACTCCTGTCGAATGGGCTGATGCGATTTGCTCTCTTTCAAAAAAGTCTTATGAGGGACGTAAATCCACTTCTCTTGATTCATTTGCAAATTACAACATTGATCAACAGGCTGATTGGCTTTCAAGGCGATATTTGCAGCTAGCAAACGGAGACATAATTTGATGGACAAAAGAGTCAAAAACGTCATTATTGTTGATGACACTGCTGATAATTTTGGTGGAACTGCCCAAATCGCCTATATCACTGCCGTGGTTCTTCGTGACTGCGGATATAACGTTATTTACTTTGCTGGTTGCGGGCCAATACATAGCCGCCTTAACGGTTTTAGGGTTGTTGTCGCAAATGAAAGGCCGTTTCTCGAATCGGCTAATAAGGTTTCCGGTGCCATTAATGGGCTGCACAGCGGTAAAACTTATAAGAAGTTTTGCTCTCTATTAAACGAATTTAATCCTGATGACACTGTCGTACATGTCCATTCATGGACTCATGCGCTTTCATCTTCAATTTTTGATGCTATTGCCGATTTAGGCTTTAACGTGCTCGTTACGCTCCATGAATATTTTCTTGTATGCCCTAATGGTGGGTTTTATGATTTTAAGAAGCATGAAATCTGCCATTTGAAACCATGTTCCGCAAAGTGCATCCAATGCAATTGTGATAAGAGAAGCTATGGACAGAAGCTGTATCGAGTGGCTCGCATTGCTCTTCAAAATCGCTCAATCAGGCGTGCTCATCCAAAGTTTTGTTATCTTTCGGATTTTACCTACGACATTATGCGTGGTAGTGAATTTGATGATGGCATGCCATGCATTCTTCCCAATCCTATTTCTGTTGAAGGGGAGCTTTCGCTTGGTGTGCCATCTGAAAAGAACGGCTATTTGTTTGTGGGCCGTTTTGATAAGGAGAAGAACCCTGAGTTGTTTTGTAAGGCGCTTACATCTTTGGGCTTACCAGGAACATTATGTGGATCTGGTCCTGAGTTCGAGAGACTAAGAGATGCTTACCCAAACCTGAATTTTTTGGGTTGGTGTGATAAAGATGTTCTCGCAGACCAGTTCAAATCAAATAAGGCTTTGGTGATGACTTCATCTTGGTATGAAGCTTCGCCTTTGGTGTGCCTTGAAGCTATGCTCACCTCTGGTATTCCTTCAATTGTTCCCGAGACCTGTGGAGCTATTTCATATATCAGGGATGGCGAAAATGGTCTTCTTTTTAAAAACGGTGATGTCTCCTCTCTCTGTGAAGCGATTTCTAAGCTAGAAGACGACAGATATTACGAAATGCTTTGCGAGTCAACCAGGCGCTTGTTGCCTTCTCTTCAAGAAGACCGAAGCTATGAGACTTACGCAAATCGAGTTAGCAATCTTTACGAGGGGCTATATGTTTAAGAGGGTTATATATATTGTTAAGTCCGACTTGGCGTTCTATCCCCCCTGTATGTCACAAATAAGAATGATTAAAGATTTGGGCGTACAGATTGAAGTTTGGTTTGGTTCCAGCAAGGATACGGCCAAGGAAATTTTAAGAAGCCAGGGTATTCCATTTACGGAACTCGTTGATCCTCATTTGAGTGTTGGCGGAAAACTGGATACATTGAATAACTGGACTCATTTTCGTAAGGCGGTTCTCACTCGTTTGAAACATGAGCCAAAGGACTATCTCATTTGGTTTGGAACTGCTGAATCTGCGCTTCCACTTTATGGGGCACTTTCTGGTATTCCCTATGTGGCTACGGCGTTAGAGCTGTGTGATGATCAGCCGACAAAAGAACGTTTATTTGCGGCGGTTTGTCGCAATGCTCTTGCAGTTACGTGCTGCGAGTTAAATCGTGCCTACTATATGAAAATTAAATGGGGGCTGAACTCGCTTCCCTCAGTTTTCCCGAATAAGCCATACGGGCTCAAAGCAGGTGAAATCCCCTCTGTTTCAACAAGCGCCACAAAGCAGATCTTGGATGAGATTGACGGAAGAAAGATCCTTCTTTACCAGGGTTTATTCCAGCGCCCCGAATATGTTGCGCCGATTGCTGAGGCTCTTCGTATGATGGAGTCTGATTACGCTTTCGTTCTTATGGGAAAAGATCGCTACGGTACGACTGAACGAATGAAGGAGATTTACCCGGATACTTTTGTGTATGGTTTTGTTCCGGCGCCAAAGCATTTGGAAATTACTGCAAGGTCGCGAATTGGCGTCGTGCTTTATGATGACACATCGCTTAATAAGGCCTTTTGCGCGCCTAATAAAATATATGAGTATGCGGCATTTGGCCTCCCTACGCTTGCTAATCGTTTGCCGGGCTTGGTTTCAACTGTTGAGGCCAGCGGCAGCGGTAAGTGCGTTGACTTTGAACCCGAATCAATAGCCGATGCTATTAAGCAAATCGATCGGCAATATGAAAAATTTTCGGCATCTGCTTTTAGTTTCTTCAATTCGACTGATAACACGCAAGCGATGCGCTCGCTGCTTGTTAAGCTGGGCTGTGTAAAATAGTGGAAAGATATTTAATGAGCAGCATGAATCCTGCTAAGGCAAATACGCATCTTAGGGCTAGCAAAATTAAACTATCCGATTTATGTATTTACATTGGTATTTTGTATGTCTTTAAGCTGGGCTCAATTTCATATTTAATTCCGAAATTTGGTGTTGTTTACTACGGTCTTGCCGCAATTCAATTACTGCTCGCGCTGTTTGTTTATGCTCGGGGCGATGTTCGGCTGAATAAAGTGCATTTTGGAATTGCTGGATATTGTGCCACTCTACTATTTTCAACATACGTAAATGATGTACCGATGCAGATATCACTCAATGAGGTATTTTGTTTATTGCCTCTATTGGTGACAGCAGACATGCTGTTTTATAGAAGAGATATAGAGCTAGTTCGACGCGTATCAAGATTTTCAATTCTAATGATTTCGCTCAATACCTTTACTGGCCTTATTTTTCCAAATGCAATGTTTCGAGATGTGACTGGTGCGCCCACGATATTTCTATTGGGTGCAGACAACTCTCTTATCCCCATTTATATGGTTTCCTCTGTTTTGGAAATGTATAAAAGAAATCTTGACAATGCGGCTTGTTGCATTCCAGTTGTCTCACTCAGTAATTTGCTCCTCTTTTCAATGCTAAGGGATATTGCGTCTGGCAAGTTGGTGGGTGTTTTACTGATCCTGTTTCTAACTGTAGCTTACCTTTATAAGTCTTTCAGATTTTCTTTTTCGTTTGCTGTAGGCGTTAATATCGCCTTTTTTGCGATTTTCGTTTATGGGCAAAGTACAATTAGCGGCTTAGCTGGGATTTTTGAACTATTAGGAAGAAATTCTACCTTTACCGAGCGTTCATTTTTATGGGCATTTGGTTTTAGACTAGTTGCCATGAGCCCTTTGCTTGGCTTAGGCAGCTACAGCGCTGCTAGTTTCAATAATCTTGTTAGGGCGCTAACAATTACCGGACTATTTAATACTGGCAATCCTCATAACAGCTATTTGTCTATATTAATTTCCGGCGGGTTGCTTGCATTTTCCTTTGTTGTATTTACTGTCCTTCAGGCGAGGGTTAAACCTTCGGATTCCTTATTTAACATTTTTTTATTCACCTTTTTATTGCATGCGCAAGTGGAGGGACGCGATATCGTCTATATCTTCTTCATCGTGATTGTCATTTATAGGTTTTTCCATTCTGATAATCAGCTTTCGTTGCGAGAAGATAGCCGGGCTGCAATTCAATCGTTTATATAGGATATCGATAATTAGGATGGTTAAAGTGAAAGATCTTTGGGCCGTAAAGTTAATATACAACCGCTTGAGGCGTGCTTTGCTTGCTTCGAGAATAAATCGTCTACTGGGAAATGAAGATCAGAAGAACTTAAATACGCTATATCGCGATGCTCTTCTTATTGCTCATTCATTTGAGAAAGCTCTTTGTATTGAAGGCTGTCGCGATGATTTTGGAACACAAAAGGCCGACCGTCTCCTTGATTATTTAACGTTTGCAGCAAAAGATCCTTCTTTTGATAATCATTCATATGCTTTTACCGAGTCCATGGCGGCACTTGAGAACTGGCTTGTTCGTCGAGCTCAGCTTGGACTTGATTGCTCTAAATGGCAGCCTGGTTTTGAATCGCTCGCTGAACAAACTTCATATGAAGTTGGCCTAATTGACTTGAGTGATAGGGCTGGAATTGTTTCCGATTCTTTTGCTTCTGTCTCTGATTGCGATAAGAATGCGATCAATTTTATTAACGGGAGACATAGTGTTCGGTCATTTGATTCAGCCCCTGTTCCTCAGGAAACGCTGACGCAAGTTGTTGAGCTTGCGCAGAGCGCGCCTTCGGCGTGCAACCGCCAACCAAGCCGCGTGTATTTTTCCGGACCAAAATCTGCTCAGGTTATCTCCGCTGCCGTGCGTGGCAATAAAGGGTTTGAGCAATCAATTTTCCAATGGGCAGTTATTACTGCCGATACTTCTCTGTTTTCCTGTGCCGAATATGACCAATGGTTTATCAACGGCGGTATCTATCTCCAGTCCTTTGTTTTGGCTTTAAAGGCTTATGGGATTGGTTCATGTATTTTCCAGTGGGTTGTTGGTGACTCGGGAAAAGAGATGCGCTCGTCCTTAGGCATTTCAGCAAATGAAGTGATCATTGCGGTCGTCGGATTTGGCTATCCAAAAGAAACGTTCGCGAGACCCGTTGCACGGAGAATGCCTGTTTCCGAAGTCGCGTGTTGGGCAGATTAACGTTGGAATGCTCGCTGGAGTATTATTTGATTGGGATTTATTAAATGAAAATTGGAATCATTACCTACCATTTTGCCCGCAACTACGGTGCGATCTTGCAGTGCTACGCACTGCAAGATCAGCTTTGCTCCATGGGTCATGATGTTCGGGTGCTTAACTATCAAAATGTTCGTCAGGAGCGCAATAACTCCCTTCATCACAAAAGGGATGGTTTTCTATCAAATTTAGCGGTTAATGTCGCGTTGCTTCCTTTTGAACTTAAAAGGCGCTCTAAGGAGCGTAAATTTGCTGAATACGAGTCGTCTCACCTTCACTTGACGCCTCGGTTTTACGCTATTGAAGAGATGCGCGACTTTGTTAATAAGGAAGGCTTTGATCTTCTTATCTCTGGCAGTGACCAAGTTTTCAATCCTAATATTGCCGATTTCGATGAAGCTTTCTTATTTCCCTTCGAAACGTCAGCTCGTAAGGGTAGTTTTGCGGCGAGTCTTGGCAGCGCGACCGAAACCGATCTAACTCCTTTTTCTGACGACTTGACTTCTTTTGATGTCCTCTGTGTAAGAGAGAATTCTGATGCGCCCGTGGTTAATCGCTTATGTGGGCGGTCGCCCGAGGTGGTTGACGACCCCGTGTTCCTTTTGGATTCAAAGCGCTGGGCGCAGGCTGTTGATACTACGGTTGAAGACCGTGGGTATGTTTTGGGCTACTACATTAATAAAGAGGCTTCCGTTCGATATTTGGAGCTTACTGAGCAGGCTGCATCTGAGCTTGGATTGCCCTTGAAGGTTATAAATGTGCGTTATGGGCGGGACTCATTTAAGCCCGAGATGATTACTGATGCTGGCCCCGAGGATTTCCTTAAGCTATTCGCGGGAGCTTCTTTTGTCTGTACGGACTCTTTCCATGGAACGGCGTTTTCACTGCTATTCGGAAAGCGTTTTGTGTCTTTTGAACCCAAATCAAATTCTAGTGACTTCCGCAAGAGGGATCTATTAAACAAAGTGGGAGAACCTTGGAGAAGCGTTGCGGTCGATTCTACTTCTGCGAGCGCCCTTGTCAGTGAGTTGTGTGGGCGTTCTGCTCCCGCTGCTCAAGATGGAATCGGGCGTGTTCGCGAGGCACAACTGCTGTTCCTCGAGAAGATGACGAAGGAGAATTAGTTTGGCATTTAAAGAGAAAAAGCTTCTCCAGAATACTGGCTGGCTGCTTGCGCTGCAGGCAATTAACATTGTGTTGCCTTTTGTTACGGTGCCTTACGTTACCCGCGTGTTTGGCGCTGAGCGGTATGGCGTATTCTCTATTGCTCTTAATTGGATAACTTATTTTCAGCTTGTTGTTGAGTTTGGTTTCAACCTGAGCGCAACGAAAAAGGTCGTTGAGGTTAAAGATGGGGAAGAGCTTAACGACCTCGTGTCCGCTGTCGTTATTGCTCGACTGGGACTTGTTGCCGCCTGCTTTGTCGTAGTAATAATTCTCGGTATTACGTCGGCTGCAACCGGGGACCAGCTATCCTGTATGCTTGCGTTGTTTTCTATGCTTGTTGGCATTGCTTTACAGCTTAACTGGCTTTTTCAGGGTTTGCAGGACATGAAGGTCATCACTATAGCCACGGCGGCTGCGCGAGGGCTTTCTGTCATTCTGATTTTCCTCCTTATAAATAACCCCGGTCAATTGATGCTTTACTCGTTCCTGTATTCAATTACTTTCCTTGCCTCGGGTGTTATTACTCATGTATTTGCTTGGAAGCGCTATGGGATCAAAATGGGTTTTGCATCTATAAAGCAGATACTATGTGAGATGCGAGACGGAATGCCGATTTTTCTTTCATCTGCCGCCGGCAAGATTATTGGAAATGTTGGCGTTACGGTGCTCGGCGGTTGCCAGCCAAGTGCGGTCGTTGGCTCGTATGCTGCCATTTTGAAGGTGCCGCAAATGGCAAGCCTGATGTTTACGCCTGTTGGTCAAGCGCTGTATCCGCGTGTAAACGAAGAACGAATGAAATCTCGGCGCTCCGCGGCGCGGCTTGTTGCTAAGTTTGGTATTCCCGTGGTCGTATTGTTTGCGGCTGGTTTATTTGGCATGGCGATCCTTCGCAATCCGGTAGTGGAGATTCTCTATGGCAAAGAGTATCTAGTTTGCGCCGATACACTCATTCCGCTTGCTATCTGGGTGTTGCTGGGCATCGTAAACAATTTTCTCGGTGTTCAGCTTCTCATTCCTTTTGGGTATCAATCTCTTTATAGCTTGCTCATGATAGTCGATTCCATCCTTTCCTTGGTACTCAACGTTTGGCTTGGTCATGGTTGGGGCGCCATGGGCGTGGCATCTGCGATTGCGATATCCGAGGCCGTCCTAACGATAGCTTTGTTTTTAGCTCTTCTTTCTGTAGTGAGGCAATCGTCCGCTGTTTCTTATAGCTCTCATGCCCATAAGGCTCAGCACATGAGAAAGGACCGATAATGAAAAAAATCATGCTCGTCTTCGGCACCCGCCCGGAGGCAATCAAGATGTGCCCGCTCGTCAACGAGCTGAAGGCACGTTCGGATGAGTTCGAGACCGTCGTGACCGTGACGGGCCAGCACCGCGAGATGCTCGACCAGGTGCTGCGCGTCTTCGACGTGACTCCCGCCTACGACCTGGCGATCATGAGGCCGGGCCAGACGCTATTCGACGTGACATGCGACGTGCTGCTCAAGCTCAAGGCGGTCCTCGAGGACGAGAAGCCCGACGTCGTCCTGGTCCACGGCGACACCACGACCAGCTTCGCCGCTGCGCTCGCGTGCTTCTACCTGCAGATCCCGGTGGGCCACGTAGAGGCGGGCCTGCGCACGCACGACATCTACAGCCCCTGGCCGGAGGAGTTCAATCGCCAGGCCGTCGACATCGTGAGCGAGTATTACTTCGCCCCCACGGAGGCCAGCAAGCAGAACCTGCTCGGCGAGGGCAAGCCCGAGTCCAAGATCTGGGTCACCGGCAACACCGGCATCGACGCCCTGCGCACCACCGTGCGCGAGGGCTACTCCCACCCCGAGCTCGACTGGGCCGAGGGCTCCCGCCTCATCCTCATCACGGCGCACCGCCGCGAGAACCTGGGCGAGCCCATGCACCGCATGTTCCGCGCCATCCGCCGCGTGATGGAGGAGCACCCAGACACCAAGGCTATCTACCCCATCCACATGAACCCGCTCGTCCGCAAGGCGGCGCACGAGGAACTGGACGGCTTCGACCGCCTGCACATCATCGACCCGCTCGAGGTGCTCGACTTCCACAACTTCATGGCCGCGAGCCACCTCATCCTCACCGACTCGGGCGGCATACAGGAGGAGGCCCCGAGCCTGGGCAAGCCGGTGCTCGTCATGCGCGACACCACCGAGCGCCCCGAGGGCGTGGCCGCCGGCACGCTGAAGCTCGTCGGCACCGAGGAGGACGTGATCTACCTCGAGTTCAGCCGCCTGCTCAGCGATCAGGCCGAGTACGAGGCCATGAGCCATGCATCGAACCCCTACGGTGACGGGCATGCGAGCGAACGCATCGCGGACGTGCTTGCGCAGTAGTTTTCTCCGAGCTGTTTTATGAAGCTGCTCTTTTGGAACATAAACAAGAAAGACAATGCCGACCTTGTCGTCACGCACATGCGAGAGGAAGAGGTCGGCATTGCGGTTTTTGCTGAGTTTTTGGAACTGACTTTTCAAATTAGCTGTTAAATAGAACTGGTTGTGGTGCCGTCAAGAATCTTTCGCAAATTGATTTAACCGGCCTCAGCCCTGTCCTCTTCTAGCCCTCCGTCTTTCACTCCGGCCCGTCCATCTCCTCCAGCTTCGACATATCCAGCTACCTCCTCTTGCCCCATTTGTGCTCCGCTATGTACTTCAGCCTCGCCGTCACCAGCATGAGGGCCGAGCTGCCGTCCGGGAAGGTCCCGACGACCCTCGTCCTCCTCTTGATCTCGCGGTTGATGCGCTCGATCCCGTTGTTCGTCCTGATCCGGCGCCAGTGCTCCGGCGGGTATTCCGTGTAGGCCGGCGTCTCGGCGAACCCGTCGCGCGCCGTCCTCGCGGCCGCACCGAGCCGCATCGACTCCAGCTCGTTCGCCACCTCCCCGGCTTTTCTGCCACATGCCTCGTGCGATTCTTGCGCGCGGATCGCCTTTAACATACGCGCCACGGCCTTTCGCCTGGTCACGGCTGACCTGGCGCTGGCCATGTCACACTTGAACTCCGAGCCCCGCGGCGCACTCGGCTTCGTGACGCCCGCGCGCTCCTTCAGTGCGATGCTCGGGGAGGACGCGGCGGCGTTGCTGGACGCCTACGGTGTGGGGGACGTGCCGCTCGGTGATCTCGACCTGACGTCGGGGCTCATCGAGGGGCACGCGCAGAGAGGGGCGATGCCCCACTGGCCTAGCCTAGAAGAATAACGGAATAGACGGACCGACCGTCCGGCTGAGTCTGAGAAGAGCTGCCGGGCGGCGGGCGGAGCATGGCCGCCGGACCTATCAAACATATTTCCACCATTCCTTCAACTGGGAAAATGCCGCCCCCGGGTCCCGGATGGGACCTCGGGGGCGTTCGGCTAACTGCGGGAGCGAGCCATTAGCTCAATGTGGTCGGCTGGGATCGGAAATCAACCTACAAAGTGAGTTAACATCTTTAGCGTGCACGTTCAGATGAACCATGGTTTTACGCATTTCGACAATTGTGTAACTGTATAGAAGAATTCAAAACTAACGGTTTATTTATTGCTTATGGGAATGAGTGGAATGCAGGCGCGAGCACGTATTACCTGATGAGGGGAGACGCAATGAATGACTTACAAAATAACGATATCAAAGCTAATGCCCAGGCGGGCGCTGTAAATATTTCGACAAATGACGTGTCCTTTCAACCAACTGTTAACCTAGGTATTAATGGACGCGGTGATATTGCGTCGTTCCCTGCGCGATTTATTCGTAGCGCACGTAAGGCTCTTAACCCCATTGGGGCCGCTCGTGACGAAGCGGAGATGCGGAGCATCGAAGCGAGCTCTATAGCGGATGTTGTTGCAATCTATAAACGGGCGTTTCCGACTTTTACTGATGGCCAGCTATATTTAATGGCCCATGGTTATAACACGAGCGCTTCTCAGGCAGATAATTTGCTAAATGTTCTTGAGCGCGCGGGAAAAATGTCAGATTCGAATAGAGTTGATGAACTGCCGGAGTCCTGCATTGATCTTGACATCCATGGAGCTCAGACAGCCTATGACGATGATCTGAGGGAGATGTGGGCGAAATTGATTTCTCAAGAAGTATCGTCAGGTCGCGCTCGCTCTAAAAGAACGAAGAAAATACTTGAACAAATGGATTCGGAAGAAGCGAATCAGCTGTTTTCAATTCTTCGGTGCTGTCTATGGGCGAAAGTGGGGCCCAATTCGGTATTTACTCCAATCCCGGTTCTCCTTAAAACCACAGAAGATGATTCTTGGACATACAATGGGGGCACAATTTCATATGAATCTGTCGTCGCCATGGATTCGCTGGGACTACTTTCGTCTAATGACTGGATAACGTTCACGCTTGAGCCTAAAGGCGGTTTGAATCTATTTTCTTCATCGTCTCATGTGCTACTTATAAATAATAAGGATGAGAAAATCGAAATTAATCTCGGCTATGCCAAATTTTTGAAACCGGGGATAGAGCTCATTGAGATTCTTGACGTGCCGATGGACGATCGGCTCATGTCCGTAATGGATGCAGTTCTGGAGACTGACGTTATTTATAAACCTTTAGACTAACTCAAGTAGATACGCTGGTTGCTCTCGCAGGTGCCCTGGTGGCGTGTGAGGCCGCTTTCGTCCGGGCACTAGTTGAGACTGTGGTCGTACTCCAGCTGGTCGAGCGTCCAGTCGTGGAGCCACAGCGCCATGTCGTATTCCGAGCCGTTTGTCTCTTGCCTGCACAGGCCCACGGCGCTGTTGACGATCTGCGTGACGCTTGGGCGGGCGGCATCGTTTATGGTCACCTCCGCCGTGGTGCGCAGGTAGTAGATGCCTTTGTCGTTTTGGGGGTCGTTTCTGTCGTTGTCCATAAAGTAGAAGTAGATGCGGTATGTGCCCGATGCCGTGAAGTCAAAGGTAAAGTCGTGGCCCGCGGTGCCTAGACTGTGGTAGCTGGACCATGCCGGGCGCGACGGGTCGCAGACGCTTTCCTGGCTGCCGCCGTCCCAATAGGTGGGCACGTCCATGCGCGCCTTGGCCTGGGACGAGCCGTTGGCTTGGGTTACGTGGAAGGTCGTCGCAGTGCCCGCGGGGGCGTCGTTCCACGAGATGGTGAAGGTGACGCCGTTTTGGGTTGCCGTGGCGGAGTGGGCGTAGCCGGTTTGTGACGTGGTGGAGATTGCGGCGGGCGTGGGGGTGGTTTGGGCGCTAAGGGATGTGGTGGGGGTGTCGGTTGCCGGGCCGGTTGCGGCGGCGGTGTCGTTAGCGCTTTCCGTGCTGACTTCGCTGGTGCCGGTGGATGTTGCGGTGCTGTCCTCTGCGGTATCTGCTGTCGCGCTTGTGTTGGTGACGTATTCGGCCTTGCCTGTGTCGCTGCTCGTGGCGTCGGCTTGCGCCTGCTGCTCGGCTGTTGCCCGAGGCTGTATGGCCTCCGCGATGGCTGCCATAGGCATCGTCGCGCCGACCATGGACGTGCACGCGATCGCGCAGAGCAGGTAGTAAAGGGGTCGTTTCATAGCGGAGCCTCTCGGTGAGCAGCCAATAGGGTCCGAAGGCAGCTCCAGGCCAGCACTCCGCACATATTTTGTTGGGGTTAATTTTACGGGAACCCCAGTCAACATCAGCGAACTTTCTGGGGAATGTTGGGGGGAGGGGGAGGGAGTTGGTCCTCGGCCTCGCTGTGCGCTGATGTCTTTGCCCTCAACGATGTGCCCGTCGGCGAGGAGCGCGAAGCGACCAATCTGAACAATGACAATCCACCCGTCTGTGCATCCAAACTCCTGGATTATGCACATCGGGATTTTCACGGTCTTGTCGGTGATATTGTCTCGCGGACCGTGTGCATGCATTAGCGTGCATGCATTAGATGGAGGAGTCCTTGTATCCGTAGAGGCGCACCAGCATTTTCGATGCGACCGCCGTCAAGACAATTGGGTGTGCATCAAGGCGCTGTTAACTGCATGAGCCGATTTCTTATATCCTGTTTAAGCAAAGCAAGAATGGGGAATAAAGCTAACTGCCCATCGCGAACTGGCGATGGGGTACGCTACTGCCGTCAATATCGCAAACGACGAAATTCCGACGTTCGCAACATTGACACCAGCGTTGCCTGCTGCTAGCTGGATAAGAGCCTCGATGGTCATAAGTACCAATTCCTCGCTTTCGTCTAGTATGCCATAGGCAAGCATTGTTTTAGGTGGCCGCGAAAGCGTTGGTCGCACTTGCTGCGCCTTTGATTAGCCTGTCCGGGGAGGGTTAGCCGCCGCTTGTTGATCCGGACAGGTTGATTTATTTGGGGGGTATTTTGGCCGAGTTCGGCTTATAGGACAAAATGTGTGTCCACTTTAGGGGCATCGGCGC
>NZ_QRKJ01000007.1:60593-122450 GCF_003471905.1 Collinsella sp. AM16-21 | reverse complement strand
AACATCATTGTCGCAGCCCCGACCCGCGGTCACGAGCGGGGGCTCCTATCTTTTTAGTGCCCTCGGATTGGGTCATAGTGTCTGTCGTTGACAAAGCATCGGCGTTCCCTTGGCTGTTGGATGTAGTCGTTGGGGACGTTCTTAAATGACTAGTTGAAAGGGACACTCTTGCCGGCACTTGGGGACAGTCCCTAAGTGCCGGCAGATTGGGACACTCCTTTGCAAGGTGGCGCTGAAGACCGTCCCCAACGACCAGTCGTTTAAGAACGTCCCCAACGACTAGCTCGGGAACCTGATCCTAATGCACTAGTTTCTGTCGAGTCGGTGCTTCTTGCGGGTTGCCCGTATAATGGTTTGCGTATGAACCGCAACCAAGGAGTTCCAGTTTATGGACCAGAGCCTTTTTAAATTCGACCTGATCGCCGAGGATCCGACGACGCATGCGCGTGCCGGCGTGCTGCACACCCCGCACGGCGACATCGAGACGCCGATCTTTATGCCCGTGGGCACCAAGGCAAACGTCAAGGGCATCCCCACCGAGACCGTCAAACAGCTCGGCGCCCAGATCGTGCTTGCCAACACCTATCATCTGTCCATGCGTCCCGGCGAGGACACTATCGCCGAGCTGGGCGGCCTGCACAAGTTTATGAACTGGCACGGTCCTATCCTCACCGACTCGGGCGGTTTCCAGGTGTTCAGCCACAACGACGCCGTCAAGCTCACCGACGAGGGCGTGCGCTTTATCGTCAACGACTACGACGGCCGCCACGTGTTCTGGACGCCCGAGGACAACATGGAAATCGCCATGAAGCTCGGCTCCGACATCTGCATGCAGCTGGACCAGTGCCCGGGCTATCCCGCCACGCGCGCCTACGTTGAGCGCGCGGTGGAGCTGTCGAGCATGTGGGCCGAGCGCTGCTACAAGGCTCACACCCGCGATGACCAGGCGCTCTTTGGCATCGTCCAGGGCGGCATGCATCTGGATCTGCGCCTGCGCTCTCTGCGCCATCTGGAGGAGTGCGGCGACTTCCCCGGTTACGGCATCGGCGGCTACTCGGTGGGCGAGGACCACGAGACCATGTTCGAGACCCTGGCGCCGCTTGTGAGCGAGTACATGCCCAAGCACAAGCCGCGCTACCTGATGGGCGTCGGCAACCCGACGACGCTCGTGCGCGGCGTGGGCGTGGGCATCGATATGTTCGACTGCGTGCTGCCGACGCGCACCGGCCGCATGGGCACGGCATTCTCCAGTGAAGGTCGCCTTAACTTCCGCAACGCGCGTTTTGCGCACGACGACGGCCCCATCGACCCCACCTGCACCTGCCCGGTGTGCACGGGCGGCTACAGCCGCGCGCTCATTCGCCACATGGTCACGCAGAAGGAGATGCTCGGCGGCATCCTGCTTTCGATGCACAACATCTACTACCTGCTCAACCTTATGCAGCGTGCTCGCCAGGCCATTATCGAGGGTCGCTATGGTGCATTCGTGAGCGATTGGATGAATAGCCCTGCCGCGGTGGATTACTAAGGGCGGCGCGGGCGCTTGCAGGCACTCGCGCGATGTCGAGACCGCGTGCCAATCGACCGCGCGCAGCCGTCGCCGGGCATCGCATTCGCCGGCGTCGGTTGCGCGACCGCTAACCGATAGCTTGCAAGCACTTGATACATCGTGGGTACCATACCGAATAGTTGATGTTCGGGCGGGTGTTTGGCGCATGGCGTCGACCCCGCCCGTTTTTCTTTTTCTCGATAGGAGTACCCATGATTAAGAACGAGAATGTCGAGGGCGAGCCTTCCTACGACGAGACGTACCGCCGCGGCCCCGTGGTCATGCGCGGCCCGATGATTCCTAAGGACAATACGTACGCTAACCTGCTGGCGCCCGAGGAGTCGACCGACTGGTTGCATGCCGATCCGTGGCGCGTACTGCGCATCCAGGCCGAGTTTGTCGACGGCTTTGGCGCGCTTGCCGAGCTCGGACCTGCGGTGACCATCTTCGGTAGCGCCCGCACGCCCAAGACCGATACGCTCTACAAGGCGGCGCGCACCGTCGGGCGTAAGATTGCCCAGCGCGGCGTGGCGGTTATCACCGGTGGCGGCCCCGGCATCATGGAAGCGGCCAACAAGGGAGCGGCGAGCGTCAACGGCAAGTCAGTTGGTTTGGGCATTGAGCTGCCGCACGAGCAGGGGCTCAACAAATACGTGAACCTCGGTATGGACTTCCGCTACTTCTTTGTGCGCAAGACCATGTTCGTCAAATACAGCTCGGGCGCTATTGTGTTTCCCGGCGGGTTTGGCACGCTCGACGAGATGTTTGAGGTGCTCACGCTGGTGCAAACGCACAAGGTCAAGCGCATGCCGCTTGTGCTGGTAGGCAGCGAGTACTGGCAGGGCCTATTCGACTGGCTTAACGGTCCGGTGATGGACGCCGGTATGATCAGCCCGCTCGATCCGGAGCTGGTGCACATCACCGACGACCTCAACGAGGCCGTCGACATCGCCCTGAGCGGGCTGATGTAGAGTAGCTAAAATGGGACGGGGCTAAAAAGACTGGTCTGAAACGTTTGATATCAGTCTTTTTTGCCCCGTCCCAAATGAACTGCTTCTAAGTTGCGGTGGAATAGGGATTGATTTGCGGCTGATAAGCCAAAAACAGTCCCTATTTCACCGCAACTGATGTGGGCGTCCCTAGTGAGTTGGCTGGTAGCGGGGGCAGTAGCTGATGGCGATGGCATCGACGCCTACGTGGGTGGCGATGGTGCAGCCGATGGGGCCGGTGCCGGCGTCTACGTAGTCCTGGCCCGCGAGCGCCTCGTTGACAAGTTCCTGCTCCTCGGCGGCGCCGGTCGTGAGCACGCGCACGCTTGAGCCCGGGTGCTCGTCCAAAAACGCGAGGCAATCTGCCATGGTGTTGGCGACGATGCGCTTGGCGCCGCGGCCCTTTTTGATCGCCTTGATCTCGCCCGACTGCCACTCCGGCGAAACGGCCAGGCGAATGTTGAGCATATGCGTGAGCTGGCCGGCGAGCTTGGGCGCGCGGCCGTTCTTAACGAGGTTCTCGAGCGTGCGGGGAATCAGCAGCAGGTGGGCGTCGGGCAGCGTCGCGCGGATCTGCGCCTCGGTTTCGTCCAGGCTGCGGCCATCTTCGCGCATGGCCCGCGCATACTCCACCAGCAGGCCCTCGGCGCCCGAGCCAGTGCGCGAATCGATGCAGCGCACGTCGAGCTCGTGCGTTTCGGCCGTCAGGCTGGCGTTGGCATAGCAGGCAGACCACTCGCTGCATAGCGAGATAAAGATGGCACTATCGTGGCCGTCGGCGCGCACGCGGTCAAAGAGTGCCTTGAACTCGCCGGCGCTCGGCTGCGAGGTGTGCGGCAACTGCTCGGAACCAGCCATGCGGGCGACGTATTCCTCGGCGGTAATCTGCACCTGGTCGAGCAGGTCCTCGCCCTCGATAATCACATGCAGTGGAATCACGTAAATGCCGAGCTCTTGAGCACGGGCGGGGGAGATGTCCGACGTGGAGTCGGTTATGATGGCAAAAGACATAATTGCACCTTTCGTTGGGGCGCTTTCGCGCCGCCTTCTGAGAGCAAAGTGCGACAAGTATAGTGGAGTTGCTCTACATTGCTAGGTTCAATTGTTGAATAGTCAACAGTTTGAAGTGTCGGTGTGGAAATCATCAACTGGGGAAGAGGGATGCCGATGGCGGCATTACAGCTATGCGAGCGGCCGATTGTGTTGTTCGATTTTGACGGCACGGTGGCAGATACGGGTCGGGCGGTGATGACCTCGACGCGCAAGACGCTGGCTGCGCGCGGGTTTTCGGAGGCACAGATGGGCGATTTGCGCCGTATGATCGGGCCGCCCCTGTGGAAAAGCTTTCACGACTTTTATGGCTTCTCGCGCGAGGAGTCGCTGGTGGTGGCCGACGAGTACCGCGCCTTTTTTGATGAGCTGGGACCGGAAGAGTATCCCGTGTTCGACGGGATCCCCGAGTTGCTGGATGGGTTGGCCGCTCAGGGCAAGCGCATGGCCGTGGCGACGTCTCGCATGGAGGTGAAGTGCGTCGACATGGTACGTGAACTCGGGCTTTCTCAGTTTGAGGCGGTGGTTGGCATGAATCCGCCGCAGGGTCGCGAAATCAAGGCCGATTCGGTCCGCGACGCCCTGGCGGCGCTTGGCGCGATTGCCGATGAGGCCGTGATGATTGGCGACCGCTTTAACGATGTGGAGGGCGCGCACGCGATGGGCGTGCCGTGTATCGGCATCTATTCGGGCGCGGCGGCGCCGGGGGAGCACGAGGCCGCGGGCGCCGATGCGGTGGTGCACTCGGTGGCCGAGCTTGCTAAACTTTTCGCTATATAAGTATTTGATGTGAGGGGCGGCACACTTGCCCCTTACTGGTAAGGAGGTCGTCCATGAATCAGGTGGAGCAGAGCGTTACCGAGTACGTCGACGAGGTCTGGGAAGATGCCGTCGCCGATATCGAGCGGCTGGTGAGCTATCCGTCCGTGGCGGTTTCTGCCAATGCGGAACCCGATGCGCCGTTTGGCCGTCCGGTCCGTGATGCGCTCGATTGCGCGCTCGGCATCGCGCAAAAGCTCGGCTACCAGACGAGCGACGACGGGGGCTATGTGGGCATCGCCGACATTCCCGGCCGCGGTGACAAGCAGCTCGCGACCATTTGCCATGTGGACGTGGTGCCTGCCGGTCCTGGTTGGAACACTGACCCGTTTGCGATGGAGCGCCGCGAGGGCTGGCTGCTCGGCCGTGGCGTGATCGACGACAAGGGCCCGGCGGTGCTGTCGCTCTACGCCGGCGCTTATCTGCTCAAGCACGGCATTGTGCCGCGCTATACCTTCCGCGCGCTGCTGGGCTGCGATGAGGAAGTGGGCATGTCCGACGTTCATCACTATCTGGAGAACTACGCAGACCCCGACTTTCTATTTACGCCCGATGCCGAGTTCCCGGTCTGCAATGCCGAGAAGGGCCAGTTTGGGGCGACGTTTGTGAGCTCCAAGATCGACGGCGGCCGCATTGTGTTTTGGAGCGGCGCCGAGGCGAGCAACGCCATTCCGTCGCAGTCTATCTGCGAGCTCGCGATTGCCGCTGATGAGCTGCCGGCGCCGGTCGAGAACGCCGACCGCCTGGAGATTACGGCACTCGATAACGGGCATGCGCAGATTTTCGCCCACGGCATTGGCGGTCATGCCTCGATGCCCGAGGGAACGATCAATGCCGTCGGCCTGATCGTGGCGTATCTGCGCGAGGCCGAGGATGCGTTTGGTGCCCGCGGCGAGCGCCTGCTGACGCCTGCCGAGCACGAGTTTGTCAAGTTTTTGGCCTTTGTGCATGCGGACGCCTATGGCCGCGGCCTGGGTATCGACGCGACGAGTCCGGCGTTTGGCCCGCTCACCTGCAACCCCGGCGTCATCCGTGTGGTGGATGGCCATATCGAGCAGGTCATCGACGTGCGCTTCCCCGACAGCACGAGCGCCGATACCATCCGCGAGCAGCTCGAGCCGCTCGTGGGTCGCTTTGACGTGACGTATCGCTTGGGTCATGCAAAGGTGCCGTTCTCGGTGTCTGCCGATGATCCGGCCGTGAAGGCGCTTATCGATACCTATAACGAGTTTACGGGCAAGCATGCCGAGCCTTTTGCCATGGGCGGCGGCACGTACGCGCGCAACTTTGCCCGCGCCGTCTCGTTTGGCCCCGAGGAGACCGGTCTGGAGCTGCCCGCGTGGGGCGGCCAGATGCACGGCCCCAACGAGTGCGCCAACGAGGAGCAGCTCAAGCAGGCGCTCAAGATTTATATTGTGGCAATCCTGCGCTTGAATGAGCTGGAGCTGTAGGGCTTCCCCAGGCACCCGACCTTGCCCCTCAAACCGTCGCTTGCGTACCAAAGTACGCGGCGCTCCTCTTTCGGGGCAATCTCGGGCACCTGGAAAACCCCTATATCCTGCTTGGATACAAACTTGAATTACGAGCCCGGTGCTTTTGCCCGGGCTTTTTCTGTTGCGGTGGGATAGTCGTTGGCGACACTCCTCCGGTGTAAAAGGCGGGCCATGCTTGGCGGCGGGTTTGTTATTCGTTTGTAAAGCCGAGTCGCGCTTGCGGTAAGGGTCTATCAAATGACCGTAAGAAACCGCAGCTGGCGCGGGCGCTGCCCGATCGAGGTCGTATCTTTCCAAACAGCAAAGCGGGCAGGGTGCCCGCGAGTCGCATGTACGAAAGGAAGATCATGCTCGATCAGGCTTATTCTCGTCGTCAGTTCCTCGGCCTCGCTGGTGGTTTTGCCAGCATCGTCGGTCTCGGTCTCGTTGGCTGCGGCGGCTCCGGCGCATCCGACGCCGCCGACAAGGGTAGCGCCGCTGCTGCCGAGTCCGTCTCCGGCGAGGTGACCTACGACGGTGCCTCTTCGTTCCAGGCTCTCGTCGAGGCCGCTGCCGAGAAGTTCATGGATGCCAACCCGGACGTCTCCGTCTCCGGCTCGGGTAACGGTTCGGGCAAGGGCCTGACCGCTGTTGCCGCCGGCACCGTCACCATCGGCAACTCCGACGTCTTCGCCGAGACCAAGCTCGAGGCCGACCAGGTCAAGAACCTCGTCGACCACGAGGTCGCCGTCGTGGGCATGGGTCCCGTCGTCTCCAAGAACGTGACGGTCGACGACCTGTCCCTCGAGCAGCTCAAGGGCATCTTCTCTGGCCAGATCACCAACTGGAAGGAGGTCGGCGGCGACGACGCCACCATCGTCGTCCTCAACCGCAAGGCCGGCTCCGGCACCCGCGCCACCTTCGAGGCCGCCGTCTTTGGCGACGAGGCCGTCGACTTTAAGGGCGACGCCGAGCTCGACAAGTCCGGCGACGTCCAGACTCAGATGGGCAGCACCGATAACGCCATCTCCTACCTCGACTTCTCGCACTTCGATGACTCCAAGTTCAACGCCATCAAGGTCGAGGGCGTCGAGCCCAAGAGCAAGAATGTCACTGATGACTCCTTCAAGATCTGGGCTACCGAGCACATGTACTGCTCCAAGGACGCCGACGAGGCCACCAAGGCCTTCCTGGAGTTCATGCTTTCCGACGACGTCCAGGGCAAGCTCGTCGAGGAGCAGGGCTTCATCCCCGTCTCTGCCATGAAGGTCGTCAAGGACGCCAGCGGCAAGGTCTCTGCTAAATAAGTAATCGCCCCGGAAAGGTTTGCAATGGCAAAACAGCTGCCAAAGCGCGACCTTGAGAACGTGGGCCTGGGCGTCACGGGCGCGTGCGTAGCGCTCGTGACGCTTGTCGTTGCCGCGCTCATCTTTATGGTCGCCCAAAAGGGCCTCTCGGCTTTTGTCAAGGACGGCGTCTCGGTCGTCGAGTTTTTCACCGGCACCAAGTGGGACCTGGCCAACACAGCCGAAAACGGCCTGCCCTATACCGGCGCCCTGCCCCTGATCGTCACCTCGTTTGCGGTCATGGTGCTCTCCACGCTTATCGCGCTGCCCATCGCCATCGGCTCTGCCATCTTTGCGGTCGAGATTAGCCCTAAGTTTGGCTCTAAGATCTTTCAGCCGCTCATTGAGCTTTTGACCGGCATCCCCTCGGTCGTCTTTGGCCTGATCGGTTTTCACGTGGTCGTCGGTCTTATGAAGAGCGTTTTCCATGTGAGCACGGGCCTGGGCATCTTGCCCGGCGCCATCGTGCTGGCGGTCATGATTCTGCCGACGATGACCACGCTTTCGGTCGATGGCCTGCGCGCCGTGCCCGACGGCTACCGCCAGGGCTCGCTCGCGCTGGGCTACACCCGCTGGCAGACCATCTGGCACGTGGTGCTCAAGTCCGCCATGCCGTCGCTCATGACCGCGGTTATCTTGGGCATGACCCGCGCCTTTGGCGAGACGCTCGCCGTGCGCATGGTCATCGGCGGCATCGAGGCCATGCCGACGTCGCTGCTGTCGCCGGCTTCGACCATCACCACCACGCTCACCACGTCCATGGCAGTCTATGCCGAGGGCTCGGCCCAAGACGATGTTCTGTGGGCGCTCGGCCTGCTGCTGATGGGCATGAGTCTCATCTTCATCCTGATCATCCACCTTATCGGCCGCAAGGGGGCGAAGGCTCGTGGCTAGCACGCGTATCCACATCGACGAGGCGAGGCTCGGGCGTGTCCAAAAGCAGGACCGCTTCGCCACGGGCGTGTTGACGGCGATCGTCGCCATCGTCATGCTCATCGTCGTCTCCATGGTGGCCTATATCCTGTTCGAGGGCATCTCGACGCTGTTCCAGCCGGGCTTTCTCACGGAGCCGTCGCGCGCCAACGGAACGCAGGGCGGCGTGCTCTACCAGCTGTTCGACTCGTTCTACCTGCTGCTGATCACCCTGATCATCTCGGTGCCCATCAGCCTGGGCGGAGCGGTCTTTTTGGTTGAGTACGCGCCGGACGGACCCATCCGCGACATCGCCTCCACCGCCATCGAGACGTTGTCCTCGCTGCCTTCCATCGTCGTCGGCATGTTCGGTTTTCTGGTGTTCTCGGTGCAGCTGGGCTGGAAGTACTCCATCATCTCCGGCGCTGTCGCGCTCACCATGTTCAATATCCCCATCCTGGTGCGCGTGATCCAGCAGGCGCTCGAGGACGTGCCACAGGCCCAGCGCGATGCATGCCTGGCCATGGGCCTTACCCGCTGGGAGGCCACGCTGCACATCCTGATTCCCGAGGCCATGCCCGCCATCGTGACCGGCATCGTGCTTTCGGCCGGCCGTGTGTTTGGCGAGGCCGCAGCACTGCTCTTTACCTCGGGTATGAGCTCGCCGGTTCGCCTGAACTTCTTGAGCTTTAACCTGTCGAGCCCCACCTGTGCCTGGAACGTGTTCCGCCCTGGCGAGTCGCTCGCCGTGCATATCTACAAGATCTATGGCGAGGGCAGCCCCGAGGCCCAGCAGATCGTCTGGGGCACCGCGGCGCTGCTGATGATTTGCGTGCTGCTGTTTAACGTAGTCGCCCGTATCGTGGGCAAGCAACTGGCAAGGAGGATGACGGCCGAATGAGCGAGATGGGTGTAACGCCCGCAACCGAAGCGGCATCGTCCGAGACCCAGGACTTTTTGTCGAGCGTGGGGGAGAGCGAGAAGCGCGTGCGCGTGAGCGGCAAGGCCGTGAGCGACGAGGTCGTGCTCTCCACTAAGGACGTCAACGTGTACTATGGCGACCACCATGCCCTGCACAATACGTCGCTCGAGTTTCACAAGGGCGAGATCACGGCACTCATCGGGCCTTCGGGCTGCGGTAAGTCGACCTTTTTGCGCAGCCTCAACCTTATGAACCGCGAGATTCGCGGCTGCCGCGTGGAGGGCGAGATTAACTACCGCGGACGCAATGTGAACACCAGGACCGAGAACACGTACGAGCTGCGTCGCTCCATTGGCATGGTGTTCCAGCAGCCCAACCCTTTCCGCAAGTCCATTCGCGACAACATCACGTTTGCGCCCAAGCGTCACGGCATTACCGACCGTGACGAGCTTGATCGTATGGTCGAGGAGAGCCTGCGCGGTGCAGCGCTGTGGGACGAGGTCAAGGACAAGCTCGACAAGAGCGCCTACGCGCTTTCGGGCGGTCAGCAGCAGCGCCTGTGCATCGCGCGCACGCTGGCGCTCAACCCCGATGTGATCCTGTTTGACGAACCCTGCTCGGCGCTCGACCCCATCTCGACGTTGGCGATCGAGGACCTCATGTCGTCGATTGTGGCCGACCGCGCCATCGTCATCGTGACGCACAACATGGAGCAGGCGTCGCGTGTGTCCAACCGCACGGCGTTCTTCTACATGGGCGATATGGTCGAGTACGACGAGACCGACGAGATTTTCCAACGGCCCAAGGATAAGCGGCTGAATGATTACCTCACCGGCATGTTCTCCTAGTCCGGGACATGCTTGAGGCCCGCGGCGGCCACGGTTGTCACGGGACTGATTGGAGAGACGGGTCATCTCTTTTGGGAGATGGCCCGCCTTTTGCTCTGCGACCGAAACGACCGCCACAAAGGGGACAGGCGCCTTCGTGGTGGTTTGGGGTGGGGCTCGCTGCTATCATGGACAACGTTGAATTTCTACGAAGGAGCAGGGCATATGGCGATTCTTTTGGGATGCGATTCCGTCAGCCTAGAGTTTCCCACCAAGCATATTTTCGATAGCGTGACGCTCGGCGTGGGCGAGGGCGACCGCATTGGTATTGTCGGCAAAAACGGCGACGGCAAGTCGACGCTGCTGAGCGTGCTCGCCGGCACGCTGGAGCCCGATGACGGGCGCGTGACGCACCGTCGCGGCACCACGATCGGTCTGCTCGGCCAAAAGGACAACCTGGTCGATACCGACACCGTGCATCATGCCGTCGTGGGCGACACGCCCGAGTATGAGTGGGCGTCGAGTCCGCGTACGCGCCAGATTCTGGCTGGCCTTATTAGCGATGTGCCCTGGGAGGGCACGGTGGGCGAGCTTTCGGGCGGCCAGCGCCGTCGCGTGGACCTCGCGCGCCTGCTGATCGACGACTATGACGTGCTCATGCTCGACGAGCCCACCAATCACCTGGACATGCGCACTATCAACTGGCTCGCGCGTCACTTAAAGGCCCGCTGGCAGCGCGGCCAGGGCGCGATGCTCGTGGTCACGCACGACCGCTGGTTCTTGGACGAGGTCTGCACCAGTATGTGGGAGGTCCACGACGGCCAAGTCGACCCCTTCGAGGGCGGCTACTCGGCCTACATCCTGCAGCGCGTGGAGCGCGATCGCATGGCCGCGGTTACCGAGGAGCGCCGTCGCAACATGGCGCGCAAGGAGCTCGCGTGGCTAAGCCGCGGCGCCCAGGCGCGTTCCACCAAGCCCAAGTTTCGCGTGGATGCCGCTCGCGAGCTGATTGCCGACGTGCCGCCTGTGCGCGACGAGCTGGAGCTCAAGCGCCTGGCGGTGAGCCGCCTAGGCAAGCAGGTTATCGACGTGATCGACGTGGACGCCGGCTATGCGGATGCCGACGGCGCGCCCAAGCAGGTGCTCTCCGATGTGACCTGGCTTATCGGCGCGGGCGACCGCTATGGTCTGCTGGGTGAGAACGGTGCCGGCAAGTCGACCTTGCTCGACGTGATCCAGGGCAAGATCGCGCCCCTTCGCGGCCGCGTGAAGATTGGCCAGACGGTGCGTTTTGGCGTGCTGTCGCAGCAGCTCGAGGAGCTCGAGCCCTACATGGGCGACACGATCCGCGAGGTGCTCAGCAACTATAAGAAGTACTACGTCATCGACGGCAAGGAGACTTCGCCTGAGAAGCTTTGCGAGCGCCTGGGCTTTACGACGCAGCAGCTCTGGAGCCGCATCGGCGATCTTTCGGGCGGCCAGCGCCGTCGCCTGTCGCTGCTGCTGACGATCCTGGACGAGCCCAACGTGCTTATCCTGGACGAGCCGGGCAACGACTTGGATACCGACATGCTGGCGATTGTCGAGGACCTGCTCGATGGCTGGCCGGGCACGCTGATCCTGGTGACGCACGACCGCTTCTTGATGGAGCGCGTGACCGACCGGCAGTGGGCGCTGCTTGACGGTCATCTGACGCATATGCCCGGCGGCGTCGACCAGTACCTGCGCCTGTGCAACGCCACGGCCGAGGGCGAGCCCGTGGGCGCGCCGAGCGCCAAGACCGGCACGTTCGACACCGGCGCCGCAGCGATTGCAGCCGAAAAGCCCAAGTCGAGCGGCCAGCCCAATGGCCTTTCCAATGCCGAGCGCCAGAAGCTCCGCCGCGAGGTGAGCTCGCTCGAGCGCAAGATGGAGACGCAGCGCGCCCGCGTGGAGGAGGCCGAGGCCGCGATGGCCCAGGTCGATCCCACCAACTACACAGCGCTCGGCGAGCAGCAGGCAAAGATCGACGAGGCCCATGCCGCCATGGACGAGCTGGAGATGGCGTGGCTCGAGGCGAGCGAAAAGCTCGAGGGCGAGGAGTAAACGAGGATGATCAAAGCCGCGTTTTTCGATATCGACGGCACGCTGCTGAGCTTTAAAACGCATCGGATTCCGGCGTCGGCGCAGCAGGTGCTCGACAGCTTTCATGAGCAGGGGATCGCGTGCGTGATCGCCACGGGCCGCCCGACCTATCAGATGCCCGATTGGCTGCTCGACTTGGGCTGGGATGCGTACATTACGCTCTCGGGCCAGCACTGCTTTGATGCCAAGGGCACCTACCGCAGCTGCCCGATCGATCCGGACGACGTCGCGGTGATTGTGGACCAGGTGGCCGAGGGGTGCTACGACTCGCTGTGCATGCAGGGCGAGAACTCGTTTGTGAATCGCCTGTCCGAGCGCGTGGTGGCGGCCGGCAGCAACGCGGGAATCGTCTATCACGAGGAGCCGTTTGACCACGCCTTTGACGCGCCGGTCTACCAGTTTTGCGCGTTTGTGGACCCGGCCGACGAGCATATCGTGGCCGACGCGGTGTCGCATTCGCTCACCACGCGCTGGTGCGACCTGTTCTGCGACATTATCCCCGCCAACGGCGGCAAGGACTTGGGCGTGGCGGCGACGCTGGAGCGCCTGGGTGTCGACGCGAGCGAGGCGATCGCCTTTGGCGACGGCGAGAACGACCTGTCGATGTTCTCGGCCGTGGGCACAAGTGTGGCCATGGGCAACGCGCAGGATACCGTGAAGGCCGCAGCGACCTACGTGACGACCGCCGTAGACGACGATGGCATCTACAACGCCGCGAAGCACTTTGGCCTCGTGTAGCTGCGACCCGGCACTTGGGGACGCTCCTTATCTGCCGGCAGCTGGGGACACTCCTTGCGGGGCGTTCCCATTTTGTTTTCATCTCGCACGTTTTGTGAAACGCGGCTAACTTTTTGGTCAATGCAGTAAGACATGGTCAACTTTTGCGGTAAAGTAAGCCAAGGAAAGTATCCAAAGGCTAACTAGCAATCATCGCGAAAGGCGGCCCATGGCCCTACGTGAATCCGGAGAAGACTATCTCGAATCGATCTACGTCCTATCGGAACGTCAGGGCATCGTGCGCTCGATCGACGTTGCCGAATACTTGGGCGTAACCAAAGCAAGCGTCTCTAAAGCCATGGCGGCCTTGGAGAGCACCGGCTACGTGGAGATGGGCAAACGCGACGTGCATCTGACGGAACGCGGTCTTGAGGTTGCCCGTCAAATGTGGGAGCGCCACTGCTTTTTTGTAGGTCTGCTAGAGGACGCAGGCGTAACGCCCGAGGTCGCGTCGCAAGAGGGCCGCCACATGGAGCACTGCCTGAGCGAGGAGAGCTTCGAGAAGTTGAGGTCGATGTTGGGCCGGGGCGAGGCGACGGATTCAACCTCGGTATCCTAACGGATCCTCAGTAGCGCGGAGTTCACGCAAAGCGCGAACCAGCGACCGGGACCAGCGGCCCTTTCGGCCAAGTCCATTTCAGCAAAGGAGCACCGCCAGCAAGCGATGCCCAAGAACTGCCAGCTACGTCACTGCAGGCCGGGGTCGGGCTTGGTTTTGAAAACAATCCGCAGCGCGAGGCCCGCCTTTCCGTTGCTCCGCAGGAGCAGGAAAGACGGGCCTCATGCGCGAGGACGTTTTCAAAACCAAGTCCGACCCCGGCCGGAGGGACCACGGGTGCTACAGGTTCTTGACACCCATCGCGCGCATGGCGTTCAGGATGGCGATGATCGCCACGCCTACGTCGCCAAAGACGGCAAGCCACATATTGGCGATACCCAGCGCTGCCAGCACAAGGATCAGCAGCTTAATGCCCAGCGCAAAGATTATGTTCTGCCAAACAATCGACATGGTCTTGCGCGCCACGCGGATCGCGCGGGAAATGTTGGACGGCTTGTCGTCCATCAGCACCACGTCGGCGGCCTCGATCGCGGCGTCGGAGCCCATGGCGCCCATGGCAATGCCCACATCGGCGCGCGTAAGCACAGGAGCGTCGTTGATACCGTCGCCGACAAAGGCGAGCTTGCCCTTGCCACTTTCGGCCGCGAGTAGCGCCTCAACGCGCTCGACCTTGTCGCCCGGCAGGAGCTGCGCGTGGAACTCGTCGAGACCGAGTTGCTTGGCCACAGACGCTGCAACCTCCTCGCGGTCGCCCGTGAGCATGACGGTGCGGTTGATACCGGCGGCATGCAGGTCGCGAATCGTTTGCTCCGCATCGGCCTTAACGGTGTCTGCAATCACGATGTGGCCGGCGTACACGCCGTCAACGAGCACGTGGAGGATCGTGCCGACAACCTCACAGTCCGGTGCTTCAACGCCGGCCGCGGCGAGCATCTTTGCGTTGCCAACGACGACGTGCTTGCCGTCGATGGTTGCCGTCACGCCGTGGCCCGCGTCATTAGTGGAATCCGTCACGCGCTTGGGATCGAGCTCGCCCTGGAAGGCGGTGCGTACCGACTGCGCGATGGGGTGGTCGGAGAATGACTCGGCGAGGGCTGCGACTTCAAGCAACGATTGCTCGGTATAGCCTGCCTCGGGGTGCACCGCGACCACCGAGAACGTGCCGTTGGTGAGCGTGCCGGTTTTGTCGAAGACGACGGTGTCCACGTCGGCGAGCGTCTCGAGGTAGTTGGAGCCCTTGATGAGAACGCCCAGCTTGGACGCGCCGCCAATGCCGCCAAAGAAGCTCAGCGGCACGCTGATCACGAGCGCGCACGGGCAACTGACGACCAGGAAGGTCAGGCCGCGCAGGATCCAATCGGACCAAGCGCCAGTCACCAGGCCGCCGCCAAGCGCGAGCACCGCGGCCGCGCCGGTGACGGCGGGCGTGTAGACGCGGGCAAAGCGCGTGATGAAGTTCTCGGTGCGCGCCTTCTTTTCGCTGGCATTCTCCACGAGCTCCAGGACGCGCGCGACGGTGGACTCGCCAAAGGGCTTGGTGGTGCGCACGCGGATGAGGCCCGTCATGTTGATGCAGCCGCTGATGATATCGTCGCCGGTCTTGGCGGGGCGGGGGACTGACTCGCCCGTGAGTGCGGCGGTGTCGAGCTGGGTTTCGCCCTCGACGATGACGCCGTCGATAGGCACGCGCTCGCCGGGCTTGACCACGATCACGGTGCCGACGGTGATGTCATCGGGGAAGACCTGCTCGAGCGTGCCGTCGGTCTGCTCGACGTTAGCGTAGTCGGGTGCGATGTCCATCATGGCACTGATCGACTTGCGGCTCTTGCCCACGGCGTATGTCTGGAACAGCTCGCCGACTTGGTAGAACAGCATGACAGCGGCGCCTTCGGCCATGTGCGGGTCGGTGTCGGGGAAGAGCACCATGGCAAATGCGCCGATGGTCGCGACGGCCATAAGGAAACTCTCGTCGAAGGCCTTGCCGCGGCGAATGTTATTGAATGCCTTTTGCAGTACGTCGTAGCCGGCAATCAAAAACGGCACGAGGAACAGCACAAAGCTGGCGTAGATGTCGCCCGGGGTGCCGAATGCGGCAGTAAGGGTACCGAGCTCGTCGAGGGCGTACACCACCGCAAAGATGCCTAGCGCTACCAGGATGCGGTTGCGCTTATGCTCGAGTGACTCTTTTTTCTTGCGCTTCTTCTTTTTCTTTTTGGGGTCGGCGGCGGCCATGACTCGTATCCTCCCATTTGAATGTATGAACACTCGCTCATATAACTTCGCGAGCAAAGGCCGCGGCAAGCGCGGCCTTGTAGGTTGGCGTAAACCTGGGCTAGAGAATGATCTCGCAGTCCGGCTCGGCGTCGGCCGTAAACTCTACAACGCGGTTGAGCACCTCGTCGAACTCGGCGTCGTCGGCCTCGAGCGTCAGCTTCTGGGTCATAAAGTTGACGGACACGGATTTGACGCCCTCGAGCTTGGCAAGTTCGTCCTGAAGCTCGCGCGCGCAGTTGGCGCAGTCGATCTCGTCGAGTTTAAACTGCTTTTTCATGATGGGTTCCTTTCCCTGTTTTGCGGCTTGGGTGCAGGCCGCGCTGGTACCTCGGTTGGTTGCTATTCGCAGATATGGCTCATGCCCTGGTTGAGCATGGTGTAGACGTGATCGTCGGCAAGCGAGTAGAGGATGTTGCGGCCGTCGCGGCGGAACTTGACCAGGTGCGACTGCTTAAGCGTGCGCAGCTGGTGCGATACTGCCGACTGCGAGGTTTCGGTCGCTTCGGCGATGTCGGCCACGCAGAGCTCACGGCCCATGAGGGCATAGAGAATCTTGATGCGCGTGGTGTCGCTGAAGACCTTGAACAGGTCGGCGAGGTCGTAGAGAAGCTCCTCGTCGGGAAGGTCCTCGGGCGAGCAGGTGGTGGGGATCGCGGGCTCGGTGGCCTCGATGTCGGGTTTCGTTTCATCAACGCGGATGCTCATTGCAATATCCTTTCATATGAACATGCGCTCATATAACTTACTTCCGATTATATGAGCGCATGTTCATATGTCAATATCGTTTAGGCAATCCGTCGTACAAAATGATGAGGAAAAGCGGACGAGATTCCGGACTAAGCGGTTTTGATAGGTGATGCCGGGGTGGGTGCCCCTGCGCCGTGCAAAAATTGGAGTATTCTGCAACGATAGGGGGTCTGTTAACTTATCGCAGGCCAAATAATGCAGCTAAAGAGTTGTCTTAGGGTGGTAAACCGATGAGTTCTTCCTCAAATGTTGCCTAACGTTCTCACGCAAGAGTGATTTCGCTTCACTTTTGGATCCACTCGAGGGTGATGGACACCCGGCTTTGCTGAATACTCGCAATTTTGCACGTCGCTAGGGTACCCACCTTGTTAGTCAGCCTAGTTTCCGGCCCCGAAGACCCTGCCCTCGGGCGTGAAGCTGCTTGTTTGGTTGAGTGATGGGCTGTCGAGTCCGACAGTCTGCATGTCATCGATTGCCGGAGCCTTGTTAATCGTCGGATCGTCCAATGTGATGCCTTCGAGCATTGCTTTTTCGAGGTCGATTCGTTGACGCTCTTCGGAATCCTGGCGAAGCTCCTCCTGGATTCGTTTCTTCTCCTCAATAAACCGTCTGAGCACAAACAGTCTCAGGTCCTCTTGCATGATTTGAAAGTCTTTTGGCAGACGCGAGGGGCGTATGCCTTCTTTCCGCTGGATTGCCTCCATGACCCTAACGAAAGAGCTGGCATGCATAAAGGAATAACGGCTGACAGTGATGATTCCGTACCCCATGGACGCAAGCGCATTCTTGCGCTCCTCGTCGATAGCGCGGTCTTCTTCAGCGTCGTGATAAAACCCGTTGTATTCAATATCTGTTCGAGATTTCTTCAGATATGCATCCATAAAGAACTTTTTGCGTCTCGTGAGATTTTTTGCGGCGGCGGTGACCTTCACCTCGTAGTCGGTCTCAATTCCTTTAATGCCAAGCCCTCCTTCGCTTTTGGGCAACGTAAGCATCATGGCAAAGGCCGTTTCCATGGGAGACCGACATCCATCGCGTACACATTGAATCGACTTTCGGGCAAGGGCCAAACCGTCACATCTGGTAATGGAATTAAAGAACTGCTTTAGCCTCTCGGTCGAGGTAAGCGCGAAACGCTCGGTATAGGAGGTTGAAGAGCCGGTTCCTAGGGAATAAGCGCCGCACAGTTCAAAGTAGTACTCCACTAGTTCGCGAAAAGGGAGATAGGTGGCGGCCTGAAGTGCACAAAGCTCAACACCAACAACGAAGATGTCTTCTCCGAGCTCTATAAAGCGTGAGTTTGAGAATCGCTTTGACGAAACGTGGCATTGACAGTTCATCGCGTAGCGCGCGTTCCTGCGATCAAACACCGTTACCTCGAGGGGATCGTTTGCGTCGCGGGCAACATCATGTTTGGCGAGCCATTCTGCGGCTGCGTCGAGGAGTGCTCCGCTGGGGCATGATCCGTAAATTGCGGCAGGGCTGCAGGACTCGATGTCTTTCGCAGACACCGAATGCGCGGCTTGGTAGACCGCTTTTGCAGTGGTATGTGACAATACGATACTCATGGCATATATCGTGTCAGCTAATGCCGTGTTGATGGCGCTGAGTGGAAAAGTCGTTTTAGAGGTCTAACCAAATGCTGTCCAAAAGCTTGACGCAATTATGGGTCGGTACGCCCTAAATAAATGTTTTCGCAGCTTGGCTATAGCATGGAAACACTCAATTGCTGCACATTTGGTATCGGTGCATCGCCATCCGAGTACAAATCACGTGTCGGGAAAGTGCTGAAATAAGTAAAAAATAGGGTTCAGAATTTGTGAAGAGCGGGCCTGCTTATGGAACGTGGGGCGGCCCCGCTGCGGGGTTTCCCGCTGCGAGGCCGCTCGTGAGCAAGCAGTGTTTGTCGCAGGCGTTGCTATTTCGCAAACAGGTTCTTGAGGTTGAACTCGGCTTGGACGGTGCGGAGCATGAGGTCGGTGTCGTCGAGGCCCAGGTGCTGCTCGTTGGCGTCGACGGCGAGGGTGCCGCGGCGGCGCGCCCAGTTCTCGAGCGCAGCGGGCGCGGACTCGCGGGGGAGCGAGCGCACGTCGGCGTCCAGGCTGCGGCAGATCTGGCGCGAGTCGATGACGATGATCTTGCCTGCGCGGCGCGCCTCAGCGTAACCGTCCAGATGAATTTTGAACCAGCTGTCCTCGAAGGCGGCATTATGCGCCATGTACGGGTACTTCTTCATGAGCTTGAGCAGCTGCTTCTGCAGCTCCTTGTTCTCGCGGAACGGCTTTTTGCCGTCGATGTCGTCCCATGTGATGTGATGGATGTTCGATAGCGGCACATCCTCGCCGCGGTAGATGTCGGGCAGGCCGCAGTAGTGTGCCTCGGCGTCATGCGGCACGGCGTCGCTGGTGAGATCCATGATCTCCCAGCCCACGTTGATGATGTAGCCGCGCTCGGGCGCGCGACCGGTGGTCTCGATGTCGATGCCCAGCACCGTGCCTTGGATGGGCTTGCGGGCATAGGCCACGCCGAGTGCGTCGCGGTCGCCGCGGATCTCGCGCATAACGGACGCGGCGGTGCGCTTTTGCATCTTGCCGATGGCGGCGCAGGTGTCGGCGTCGGACAGGCCGCGCGAGAGCGTCGCGGGCGTCACGTTGCGCAGACGCGCCTCGCCAATCTGGTCGCACAGGTCGCGGTTGCGGTCGGCCAGGTCGCGCACGGTGGCAAAGTCGAAGCCGGGGTCGCCCTCGGCGGTAAAGTACTCGGTCTCGAGCACCTTGAGGGCCTCCTCGCCCTTCTGGCGCTCGGACTCCATGGCGCCGTGGTCGCCGTAGATAAACATGGGGATAAACGGCTGGCGCTCGTATTCGAGTGCTTGCGATACGTTCATATGCTACTCCTTGGACGGGCCGCGTTGTGCGGCTCGAGGTTACTGAGTTATGGCGAGATGATAGTTTGCCATAGGCAACTATTGGCACCGCGCCCGGGACAACTACAATACCCTAGTTGACCGCTAGGACTTTTACAATGCTGCCGAAAGACACGAAAGGTTCCGTCCGTCATGGATTTACTGATTGATATTCTGCTCGACGCCGGCAAGGACACGCTGTCGCTGGTGCCGTTTTTGTTGGTGACGTATCTTGCTCTCGAGACACTTGAGCACGTTGCGGGCGACCGCGTCAACGGCGCTATCAAGCGCGCCGGCGCTGCGGGTCCCGTGGTTGGCTCGCTGCTGGGCATGGTGCCGCAGTGCGGATTTTCGGCCATGGCAGCAACGCTGTACGCCGGCCGTGTCGTGACCTTGGGCACGTTGGTGGCGGTGTTCCTTTCGACCTCCGATGAGATGCTGCCGCTGTTGCTTGCCGAGCAGGTTCCCGTGCAGACTATGGCGATGCTTTTGGCTTCGAAAGCGCTGATCGCACTGGTCACGGGTTTTATCGTGGACGCTGCCATTCGCGGCCTGCGCCGTAACGCCCGCGCGCACGCGGCGATTCGCCGTACCGTGCTGGGAACCGCGGCCAATCCGGCCCACGTGAACTGCGCGCACGACGACCACAGCGGCGGTGACATCATCGACGAGGTGGCCGAGGCGGGCGTGAGCGCCGACCACATCCACGAGCTGTGCGAGCGCGACCATTGCGGATGTGATGAAGACGAAGACGAGCACGAACACGGACATGGCCACGATCACGGTCATGAGGGCGAACATGAACACCATGATGGTCACGGTCACTCTCACTCCCACGAAGGGACGCCTGTCCTGTCGATCATCCGCAGTGCGATCTCGCACACCGTGCAGGTCTCGGTATTCATTTTTCTGGTGACGCTGATTCTGGTCGCCGTGCTCGAGACGTTCGGCGAGTCCGCGATCGAGCAGTTCCTGCGCGGCAACGAGACACTCGCTGTCCTGGGTTCGGCGCTTGTCGGGCTGATTCCCAATTGCTCGGCGAGCGTGGTCATTACACAGCTGTATCTGGAAGGCGCGCTGCAACTGGCGCCGATGCTCGCCGGCACGCTCATTTCCGCCGGCGTGGGTTATCTGGTGCTGTTCCGCACCAACCGCAGCGCCCGCGAAAATGCCGTGTTCCTGATCATGATGTACGTCATCGGCGCTGGCTGGGGCCTTATCCTTTCCGCCTTTGGGTTCTAAGTGGATGTTTGGGGCATGCCGTAAAACTAGGACATGCCATAAATTCCACCGCCATGACCTGGGCGTTGGATGCGCGTCAATCGGCAAAACAAAAAGGTAGATTATTAGGCATGTCCCAAAAACCTACCTTGGTTAGTGCAGCAACTCGGTGAGGTTGCGTTTAAAGCGGGCGCGGTCTTCGCTGGTAAATGCTGCCGGACCGCGAGTGCGTCCGCCGGCGCGGCGTACCTTCTTTTCCTCGTGGCGAATAAACAGCTGCATGTCGATGGTTGCTTTGTCGTAGACGCGCCCGCGCACACCGATAGCGGCGGCATCGCGCCCGAGCACCATGCTCGCCAAGCCAATGTCCTGCGTCACGACCACGTCGCCCGCCTGCAGGCGTTCGACAATGGCAAAGTCGGCGCTGTCGGCGCCCACGCTCACGTCGAGCGTCGTGATCCAAAAGCCGCGTCGCGCGTGCTCGGCATCGCGCGGGTCGTCGCGGCGAATGTGCCGTTCCAGGTTTTGCGTGCTGTTGCCGGCGATAACAACGGCGACGCCCGCCCGCCGCGCGCAGTCAATCGACTCGCGCGTGACCGGGCAGGCGTCGGCATCAATAAAGAGCGTCTTTGGCATCTAGCGCACCAGTTTGCCAAACTGAATGGCGCGAACAATGAGCGTCACGCCAAACACCAGCAGCGCGGCACCGCTAAAGATGACGAGCATCTTGGCCGACCACAGCGGATAGATAAACACGAACATGCCCGCGATGATGGAGAGCGCGCCGCTCAGGATGGCGAGGGCGCGGTTGGCGGAAAGCTCGGATTCCAGAATCGACATGACGCCCTCGACGATCCAGCCAAAGCCGGCGACGACCACCACGAGCGTGGTGAGCGTCGCGGTCGAGAAGGCCTGGTTGCGCAGGATTATGACGCCGCCCAGAATGATGAGCAGGTTGGAGATGATGCTCGTAACGCGCCAGCCGGTGGGCAGCAGCGGCTCGAAAACAGCGGTAAACAGCCTGATCGCGGCCGTGATCACAAAGTAGATGCCCAAGACGGTCGTCAGGAAGACGAGGGATTTGGCGGGCGCAAACAGCAGTGCGATGCCGGCGACGAGCGCCAAGACGCCCGTGATGGCGTAAATCCAGCGCACGGCCTTGACGGCCTTGCCTGCCATGCTTTTCTCGTCAAATCCAAACGCGCTCGATTGCTTGTCATCGTTCTTAAAGATGCCCATGATGTCTCCTTTCCGTGCGGCGTAAGCCGTAGCTCTTGCAACCAGTATCGCCCAAGGGCGCCGTCGCGTGGGGCGGGAAGGGCGAATGGGAGCCTCATCTTCCCGAATTGTTACCTTTGTTCCCGTTTGGATGCGGAATATTCAACAGGTGTGGAACATTGCGCCGCTGTGTGTAATTGCCTACGTTTTAGGTTAGATTTTCTTAAGAACAATATGCTTTTATTGGGGGTCTTATGAACGAAGCTGTTCCCGCGGCGCCGGTAAGCGCCGAGTCGATGGCAAAGCAGGGTTGCGAAAAGCTTGGCCTGGACACGTTTGACGCGCTGGTCCGCCGCGCCCGTACGTGCCGCCGTTTTGACGAGTCCATGCGCGTGCCGCGCGAGTTTTTGCTCGAGCTGGCGGAACTGGCGCACCTGGCTCCCTGCGGCGCCAATGCTCAGCGTCTGCGTTTTCATGTGGTGAGCGGTGCCGAGGATTGCGCGCGTGTATTTGATGAGCTTGCATGGGCCGGCGCGCTTAAGGATTGGTCGGGTCCTGCCGAGGGCGAGCGTCCGACCGGCTACATCGCGATTCTTGCCGAGCGCGCTGTTCCGGGTAAGCCCGCCGCGCCCATCACCGAGGTCGACACGGGCATTGCCGCGCAGACGATGATGCTCGCCGCTCGCAGCGCCACGCCCGAGGTGGCAGCCTGCATGTTCAAGGCCTTTACGCCCCACGCGATCGATGCTATGGGGCTCGATAACGACAAGTATGAGCTCAAGCTGATCATGGCTTTTGGCGTGCCGGCCGAGACGCAGATGATCGATGCGATCGATTCCAACCCCGACGGCTCAATTAATTACTGGCGTGACGATGCGCAGGTGCACCACGTACCCAAGCGCCCGCTCGCCGACGTGCTGGTGTAGCTGAGCGTCACCGCGGCGTGATCAGACGGTAAACCACCACAAAGGTGCCTGTCCCCTTTGTGGTGGTACGAGGGGAGAGCGTGTGGCAGATCTGTATTTGGTGCGGCATGGGCAGACTGAGCTCAATGTGCAGAGCATTTTGCAGGGCTGGCACGATTCGCCGCTTACGGCGCGCGGGCGCGAGCAGGCGCTGACGGCGCGTACGGCGTTTGCGGCGCGTGGCGTGGCCTTTGATCATGTGTATTCCTCGCCGTTGGGCCGGGCGCGGCATACGGCCGAGCTTATCGTTGGCGAGGGCCGTTCCATTGAGCTGGTCGATGACCTGCGTGAGTGGCATTTTGGCTCGCTGGAGGGCACATCAAATCGCGAGATGCCGCCGCAGCCCTGGGGCGATTATCCGGTGGCCTTTGGCGGCGAGTCGGAAGTGCAGCTTCAGTCGCGCATGGTTGCGGCGCTGTCCCGTATTATGGCCCGGCCGCAGCACGACTGCGTGCTGGCGGTTTCCCACGGCTCAGCCTGCCAGGAGTTTCTTGAGTATGTGACTGGCGGGGGAGAGCTACCCGACAACGGTGCCGTGCTTCATTTTGGCTATTGCGACGGGGCGTTTTCGCTCTTGGGTTGGTAACGAACGAAAGGACCCCTATGAATAAAGATCTGTATCTGGTCCGTCATGGACAGACGATATTCAACCTTAAGCGTATCATTCAGGGGTGGAGTGACTCGCCGCTTACGCAGTTGGGTTGCGACCAGGCGGCGCGCGCCGGCATGTTTTTACGTGCGCGCGGCATTGAGCCCGATCATGCCTACACCTCCACGCTTCATCGCACCGAGCAGACTATCGCCAACTTGTGGCCGGGCTTGGCGTACGAGCGCCTGGACGGCCTGCGTGAGTGGTTCTTTGGCGACTTTGAGGCCGAGCGCGTGATGCTTATGCCCGAGCGCCCGTGGCGCGATTTCTATCGTCAATTTGGCGGCGAGGGCCAGATCCAGGTGCGCGAGCGCATGGTGGCGACGCTGACCGAACTCATGCAGCGTCCGGACCATACGTGTGTGCTCGCGGTAAGCCATGGCTCGGCTATCAAGGAGTTTATGGATCACGTGAAGGGTGCGGCGGCCGACGAGCGCGATCGCGTGCCGGGCAACTGCTCGGTGCTGCACTTTGCGTTTGACGACGAATCCGACACGTTTGAGTTGGTCGAAGTCTTTACGCAGGAGGATTACGCGCGCGAGCTGGGGCTTGAACCGCTTGTAGCGGTAGTAGGCCCGCAGCGCGGGTAGCGCTGGCGTTGCGGCGCGGTTTGCCGGCGAAATTGTTTGATGCGAAAGGGGCGGGGATGCATGCACGGGCATTGCATCCCTGCCCCTTGTTTGTTTGGATGCTGGGTTTTCCAGCTTCGCGTTTGAGTCCGCTAGAACCGTGAGATCTGGTGAGTGAGCAGACCCGTCGGAACCTGCGGCGCGCCGCCGCTGACCTGCGCGGCGGGGAAGAGCGCAGCTACGGCAAAGTTGAACGGCTCTTTGCCGGTGTACGTTCCGGCGGCACGGGCCTCATCGGCCAGAATCTGCGATGCCCCAGCCAGTGCGGCGGCATAGGCGGAGTCACCGGCGAACACGGGGTCGGGTGCCTGATCGAGCATGGCACGGATGGCAGCAACGGCGTCCTCGCGCTTGACCTCCCACACACGGTGCGTAATGCCGGCGGGGTCGGTGACGGCATAGAGCGACGCGCCTTCTTTGGCGGCGCCGAGGATGATATCCATGACGGGCGAGGCTTCGTAGGCGAGCGTTACAGGGCGAGGCTGCACCTTAAGCTCGGCGATTGCGCGGGCGGCTGCGGCCGCATCTGCGGAGGACGCGTTGTCGTCCGTCAGTACACCAACCGGGCAAATTGCCACAACGCCCGTCACGCGTCCCAGCTCTCCCGAACACTCGTACACGTAATACGCCGCGCCTGGATCCTTGAGCATTAGGCCGTCAGCAATGGCGCCGCGCAGGGCGTCGTTGCCGCTCAGGATACCGCCCATCGCAGGCAGCGCCTCGAGCACGCGGTCCTGAGCTGGGCGGATGCAGGGAAATGGAAGTGCTTTCATGGGCGGTCCTAACGCGCGAGTCGGTTTGTTCGCGGCTTATTATGCCCCAACTTGGCCGCTTGCGTCCCAGAGCGTGTTATCGGCAAGCGCGATGAGCACGTTTTGGCAGCGAACGATATCGGCATGGGGCACATACTCGTTGGGCTTGTGCGCGAGCGCCAACGAGCCGGGGCCGTAGCTCATACAATTGCGGTTGCCTGTCTTGCCGGCAATGACGGCAGTGTCGGTGTAGCCGGTAAAGAAGCCGACGGTCGTGTCTGTGCCCGTCACGTCATCGGCGGCACGCTTGAGTGCAGCCAGAAGGGGAGAGCTTGGATCGCGCTCGATGGCGGGGCGGTCGCCTGTCACGGTATAGCTTCCATGGCAGCCGGGGACCGCGGCTTCGGCGCCGGCGATGGCCTGCTCTACCATGCGCGTCGCGGCGGCCGTATCAGTCGGCGGGGCCAGGCGCATATCGACCCAGACCTTGGCATGGTCGGGCACGACATAGGGGCGGTAGCCGCCCTCGATCTGTCCAAACGTGATGGTCGATGGCCCCAGCTCATCGTGTACGGGCAGCGCCATGAACGCGCGGCGCAACGCGCAGACGACCTCTGCCATGGCGGCGACGGCGTCGGCGCCCTTCCAAGGCTGGCTCGCGTGCGCCGTGACGCCTGCCATCTCAATCTCGAACCATGTGCGCCCCTTGTGCGCCACCTGGATCTGTCCGTCGGTGGGCTCGGTGTCCAGCACCCATTCGCGCGAACCGACCCAGCCGGCATCAATGGCCGCCTCGGAGCCACGCATAAAGTCTTCCTCGTCGACCGAGCAGATGAGCGAAAAGCCACGTCGGGGCAGCTCACCGCTTGCCGCCACGCGCTCGAGCGTATGGACCAGTGCGGCAATGGCGCAGGCCAGGCCACCCTTCATATCGCAGGCACCGCGGCCATAGAGTTTATCGTCGCGCACAACCGCCCCAAGCGGTGCGATGTCTGCGTCCCAGCCATCGCCCAAGGTGACGGTATCCATGTGGCAGATATAGACCAGCCGCGGCTCGTCGCTTTGGCCCGGCACGGTGACTTTAAGGTTGCGGCGCCCGGGCAGCACTTCGAGCTCCTCAATCTGCACGGCATCGAGCGCAGAACTATCAAGTTGTGCCAGCTGCTGCTCAATGAGCCTCTTAATGAAGCGCTCAATTTCATCCTCATACGCGCCCGGGTCTGAGCTGTCAATCTTCACAAGGTCCTGCGCAAGCCGCCAGGCAAAGTCCTCATCAACCATATGCAACCTCACAATCAGTCTGCTTTCCAAACCGATTGTAAGCCTCTTGAGAGATCCGCGGCGTGCGCGCAGCGGTATTTACCGTTCGCAGGCCGAGCCAGCGCGTTTGCCGTCCAGGCGGGTTTACGAACGATGCGGTGGGTACGTACCCTTCATGGACGACATGCTGTGCGACATATCTGCCTTTCGGTATCACCGGATACCTCCACAGGTCTTGGCAATAATGCCGGACCTGCCCGATTCTGCGGACGATCCGCGCAGGGAGCACCTATGTGAGCATCCGCTCGTCACGCATTTCCTGGGCACCCCGTTACACGTGTTGGCGCAGGGCAGCTGCGGACGTAAGGGCGATCGCATTGTCAGGCATGTTTGGAACGGGGAGAGGCCGTTTGATTCCGTGCGGCAGACGGAGTTTGGCTTCGATGTTGCGTCCCCACTCTTTACCCTGCTGACCCTGGCTTCCTCGGTCTCAAACGAGCGTCTAATCATGTGCATGTATGAGATGTGCGGCACCTTTGCCGTGTGCAAGATTGCGCCTCAGGTAAAGTCGGCACTTGAGCAGGCATATGGGAGCCGATGGAGTGACGCACGGTCGGGCTGGGAAAACGTAAAGGATGTCTCGGGGAATCCAACGGACTTGTGGAAACGACCTCCCTTGATCGAGCTCTCTGAGCTTACAGAGTTCGTCGATAAGGTCCGGGGGCTCCGCGGCGCTAAATCGTTCATACGAGCCGCGAAATGCATTACGGGGGTGGCAGCATCGCCGCTCGAGGTCCAGGCTTCGATGCTGTTTGGCCTTACGAGGTTGCGCGGCGGCGAAGGGCTGCGCCTTGCCAATAACGTTGAGATTCGTATGACGCGCAGCGCCCGCCTGATTTCGGGGCTTGATAGGCGCTATGCCGATATCCTGCTGGCAAATAAGGACGGCAGCCGAGAGTGTCTGGTTGAATGCCAGGGTAAAGCCATTCACGGATCCATTGAATCCAAGATTTCGGACTCCGATCGAACGACGGCCTTGCAAGCCATGGGATATCCCGTCGTTCTGATGACCTATGGTCAGCTGGCCGACTTCGATGCCTTCCGCGTGGTGATGGAGCTCATCATGTCCTATCTCGATGTGCCGCTGAAAGACAAGACGCCGCGACAGCAGGAGCTCGAACGGCGGCTTCGTGAGGAGATTTTTATCGATTGGGCGGGAATGTAGTCGCGCGGTGGGTAAACGGTAGCGCGAGCTAGAGTTCTGGTCGCAAAAAGGCTTCAATTTTGCCTTGGAGGGACCCTAAAAATGCTATCTAGAATAAGTTGTTTCGGAAAATAGACAGTCAACTTACATTCGGCACATAGAGACCGATTTTTACCTACTAAAGTCCCTGATAAAGCTGTTTATCAAAGCGGGTGTGCTTAGCGACTGGAGCCTCACTATCGATTATCTGAAAAAACTTGTTCTGGGTATCATTTTAAAGTCGTCCGGAGCAACAAAATCGCCCCCCCGTTTCGTGAATACGGGGGGCGAATGGGCTTCGTGGTCTGTCTGGCAGGCTTGGCACCGGCGCTATTTAATCACGCGCACGCGATACATCGACGGAATCTGCTTGAGCGCCTCGATCGTGCTGCCGTCCAGGTGCTCATCGGTGTCGAACATGGTGTAGGCGTTCTCGCCAGCGGACTCGTTGGTCATGCGCTGCACATTGGCGTTGTCCTTGGCGAGAATGGCCGTGATCTGGCCGATCATGTTGGGCACGTTGGCATGCAGGCAGGCAATACGGCTTGCGGCGCGCGCCTTGCCCATGCTGCAGGCGGGGTAGTTGACGCTGTGCGCGATGTTGCCGTTTTCCAGGTAATCCTTGAGCTCGCTGATGGCCATGTCGGCGCAGTTGGCCTCGGCCTCGCCGGTGCCGGCGCCCGAATGCGTGGTGATAAACGTATTGGGCATCTTGACGGTCTTGGGCGTGGCAAAGTCGCAGCTAAACCAGCTGAGCTTGCCCTCGCGCAGGGCGGCGTCGACGGCGTCTTCGTCAATGATGGTCTCGCGCGCGTAGTTGATGAGCACGGCGTCGGGCGCTAGCAGGTTAATCTGCTCGGTGCTGATCATACCGATGGTGTCGGCCTTGCTGGGCACGTGCACGGTGAGGTAGTCGCAGCCGCGGCACAGATCCTCGAGCGTGCCCACGCGCTGCACCTCGCGGCTCAGCACCCACGCGTGCTCGACGGAAATGAACGGGTCGTAGCCGTAGACGTCCATGCCCAGATCGACACAGGCGTTGGCGACCTTGGAGCCCACGTTGCCCAGGCCGATGACGCCAATGCGCTTGCCCTTGAGCTCGCGACCCACAAAGGCCTTCTTGGCCTTCTCGGCGTCGACTTGGATATCGGGGTCGTCGGCGTTGTCGCGCACCCAGTTCATCGACTGCACCACGCCGCGGCTCGAAAGCACCAGCATGCCCAGGACGAGCTCCTTGACGGCGTTGCTGTTGGCGCCGGGGGAGTTAAAGACAACGACGCCCTTCTTGGCGTACTCCTCGACGGGGATGTTGTTGACGCCGGCGCCACAGCGGGCGATGGCGCGGATGCCCTCGGGCAGCTCGTAGCCGTGCAGGTCGGTCGAGCGCATCAGGATGGCGTCGGCCTCCTCGGCGGTGCTCACAAATTCGTAGCCCTCGCCAAACTCGACTTCGCCGTCTTTGGTGATGTCGTCGATGGTCTTGATCTTGCGCATGGAAAGCTCCTTAGCAGGTTTGTTTAAAACAAGTGGTTTGAAGTGGCTGGTCGGCCCGCTCGTTGCGGGCTAGTTAGATCGCGGGCTCAAACTATGCTGCGCTTCGAAGTCCTTCATATACGTGGCCAGCGCCTGCACGTCCTCCATGGTGACGGCGTTGTACACGCTGGCGCGCATGCCGCCGACGAGGCGATGGCCCTTGACGTTTTGAATCTGGTGCTCGGCTGCGCCTGCGACAAAGGCGGCGTCGAGGCCGGCATCGTCGGTGCGGAAGGTGACGTTGGCGATGGAGCGGCTGCCGGTCTGCGCGGTGCCATGGAACAGCTCGCTGTGCTCGAGCAGATCGTAGAGCAGATTGGCCTTGGCCCAGTTGCGCTCGGTCATGGCGGCAAGTCCGCCGGTTTGCTCCACCCAACGGAACACCTTGCCGCATACGTAGATGCCAAAGGTGTTGGGCGTGTTGAGCATGGAGCCCTTGGCGGCCTGGGTCTTAAGGTCCATGTACTGCGGCGTCTGCGCAAAGGCTGGACCGTCGGCGATCAGGTCGTCGCGCACGATAACCACGGTGACGCCCGCGGCGCCGGCGTTTTTCTGAGCGCCGGCGTAGATGAGTCCGTAGCGCTCGACGTCGAGCGGCTGCGACAAAAAGCAGCTCGAGACATCGGCGACCAGCGGTACGTCGCCGAAGTTAGGCAGCTCGTGGTACATGGTGCCAAAGATGGTGTTGTTCTGGCAGATGTAGACGTAGTCGAGCCCGCCGCCCGCGGCCTCGGCGGCAATGCGCGCGTTGATGTCGGCCATGGCGGGAATGCGGTCGAAATTGGCGTCCTCGGAGCTCGCGAGCAGCACGGCCTCGCCGTACTTGGCGGCTTCCTTGTACGCCTTGTTGGCGAAGTTGCCGGTCACGACGTAGCCGGCGCGGCCGCGGCGCATGAGGTTCATCGGGATGCCCGCAAACTGCAGCGTGGCGCCGCCCTGCAAAAACAGAACACGGTAGTTATCGGGGATGCTCAGCAGGCGGCGCAGGGTTGCCTCGGCGTCGTCGATGATCTGCTGGTACATGCTAGATCGATGGCTCATCTCGAGCACGGACATGCCGCAACTGCGGTAGTCCATCATCTCGTCGGCGATCTCGGCGAGCACGCTTGTAGGCAGTGCGGCCGGGCCAGCTGAGAAGTTGTGCACACGTGCCATCTTCTAGTTCCCCTCGTAGTCGTTTGAACGTTCGGGATACTTTAGCACAGTGGAGCGTCAGGCGCGACCGCATCACGGTAAAACTCGAGTGCGCCGCTATGATTTACAGGATGGTTACATGGGGGAGGGGTGCTTTACTCCTCGGGCAAATCCAAATCTGCGAGCGAAGGCATGAGGTTCTCTAGGCGCTTGATTTCTTCGTCGCAAATTAGCTAACCCCTGGTCACTACGACGCCAGCGTGGCGATGACGGCTTCGTCGCCGGCGTATATGAGGGTGTTGCCGTCGGGGATGATCGTTTGGCCGTCGCGCTTGAGCATCACGACGATAAACGGGTGCTTGCCTTGCGGCACATCGCGCAGGCGCTGGCCGGCCAGGCGACCGTGGGGGGTCACGGTGACCTCGCGCAGCGTAACCTCGGCACGCTCTTCAAACGTCGGGGCGGCCATAACCAGAAGGTCGCCTTCCTCGATCACGGTATCGCCGTTGGGCAGCACGGGGTGCGCGCCGTCGCGCAGCACCAGAACCACAAGCATGTCCGTCGCACTGCCAATGTCGGCGAGCGAACGTCCGGCAAACGGATGTCCAGCTCCCATCTTGAGCTTGACGAACGACATGCCGTCCTCGTCGCGGTAATCGTTAAAGGTGCGGCGCACGTCGCCTTCCGCATCGATCATATCGAGCTTCTTCGCCACCGCCGGCAGCAGCGAGCCCTGCACCACAATGCTAGACACGGCAATCACAAACACCAGGTCAAATAGGTCGTGTCCGCCGGGAACACCTGCCACCACGGCAAAGAGACTAAAGACGACCGAAGCTGCTCCGCGCAGACCCGCCCAGCTTACGAGCGCGACCTGGCGGGGGTTCGTCTTAAAGGGCGCCAGGAGCATGCCGACGGCGATGGGACGGCTCGCAAAGAGCATAAACGCCATGAGCGCCAGGCCCGGCAGCAGCATTTGCGGCAGGCGGGCGGGCGTCACGAGCAGGCCGAGCAAGAAGAAGATCGTCATCTCGGCCATCTCGGTGAGGGTGTCAAAGAAGTGCGCCAGCTCGACCTTGCCGGTGATGTCGCTCGCGCCCAGCACAATGCCGGCCAGGTACACGGCCAAAAAGCCGTTGCCGCCCAGGTAGCTCGGCAGCGCGTAGGCGACGATTGCCACGGCGAACAAAAAGATGGTCTGCGCGCCCTCGGCTGTTGCGCGTGCGCGTTCAATCAGGTGGCCCGCCGCCCAGCCGATGGCAAGGCCCAGGCCCACGCCCAGGATAATCTGCTTGGCCAGCAGTGTGGGAATGTTGATGTCGCCGCCGGCTGCGAGTGTGGCGAGCACGGCGGTGAGCATGTAGGCGACGGGGTCGTTGGAGCCCGATTCGACCTCGAGCAGCGAGTCGGTGCCGCCCCTCAGCGAAAGGCTGTGCTCGCGCAGAACGCTAAAGACGCTGGCCGCGTCGGTGGACGCCACAACCGATCCCAGCAGCAGGCCGCCGATCCAGTCGAAGCCCAGTACAAAGTGCGCGAACACGCCGGTAATGCCGGCAGTGATGACGACGCCGAGCGTGCTCAGCAGCACCGCAGGCGCGGCGACGGGCTTGGCACGGTCGATGTTGGTGTTAAAACCGCCGTAGAACATGATGAACAGCAGCGCCGTGCTGCAGACGGTTTCGGTGAGCGCGTAGTCGCTAAAGTCGATGTGAGCCGGGCCGTTGACGCCCAACAGCATGCCGAGCGCGATAAAGATGAGCAGGGTGGGGAAGGGGAGTTTTTTGCCGACGGGCTTGATGGTCAGGCACAGAATAATAACGAGGCCGATAAAGAGAAGGATCTGGTTCATGGATGGTGTCCGCTCCTGGGTGGTTGGCGTGGCACGGTCAGTTGTCTGCGGTTATTTGTACCCAAAGATGGTGGGTTTATGGGGTTGGATTGCGGGCGTGCGCGATATCGTCATAGACGGCTGCCGTCTTTGCCTCTGCTTGGAAACCCTTTCCAGCTTTATTGCAACGGAGTACAATGGGTAACGTTTAAGTTCAACTTGAAGTTTTAGTTGCGGCGCCGGGCTTCGGCCGCAATGCAAGGAGAGGCGTACCATGGCGATCTATGTGACATCTGATGCTCACGGGCACGTGCGTGCGCTTGACGAGGCCCTGTCTAAGATCTCGTTGACGTCCGACGACACGCTGTACGTGCTGGGCGACATGATCGATCGCGGGCCCGATCCGGTCGGCGTTATTAAGCTCGTGCGCTCGCTGCCCAACGCCCACGTGCTCAAGGGCAATCACGAGCAGATCATGCTCGATGCCATCATTGGCCAGGATCCGCTCGATGCCGAGACCTGGGATATCAACGGTGGCTGGACGACGCGCGAGCAGCTCAACGACATGGAATTTGAGGCATACGAGGAGCTCGTGCGATGGATGGCCGCGCTGCCGCTCTACGCGGTGGCCGAGACCGAGGAGCGCCCGTACCTGCTGGTGCATGCCGGCATCCAGACCGAGGCGGCGCGCGCGTTTTTGCTTGAGCATGGTGTCGATTGCGGTGACGGCAGGGGAGCGGTCGATGCCGATAGCGAGCTGCTGCGGCAAATGCTCGCCGTGCAGTCGTTCGATGACCTGCTGTGGATTCGTCACGGCTATTGGGATGCGCCGACGGGACTGCTTTCTGCCGAGGGCGAGGGGCCGGTCGTGGTGAGCGGCCACACGCCAACGGTGTCGCTCGGGCGTTATTGCGAGGTAGGTGGCCTTGCGGGACTCGATGAGGAGTCGGGCCGCGGGCAGATTGTGCGTCTGGGTGGCGAGGATACCGCCGGCGTGCCCGATCGCATCGATATCGACTGCGCCGCCGCCACCGGCTCCGAGTTCGGTCGCGTGGGCATCCTGCGCCTTGATGACGGCGCCGAGTTCTATGCGAACATCAACCCAGGCGAATAATCGGTGCAAAGGGTAGCTAATTTGGGACGGAGCTTTTTTGACTACTTTCGGAGAATAGCGCCTTTTTGCTCGGTAAGCGCGAGAAATGAGGAGCGTCTGCGTCCTCGGCAGTGCGAAAATGCTCAAAAAACCGTCGCAACGGAGTCAAACGACGTTGCGACGGTTCTTTTTTGGCTGCCCGCTGGCTAAGTGAGTAGACTTTTTTGGAAATGCCGAGCAGCCGGCAAATTTGCCTCAACAAAACCGCAGGTCACTGACTTGTGTTTTGCCGGTGTGGTCAGGGATTCGGCAAAAGTCTACTCACTTAGTTTTGCGTGTCGCAAATCGTCCGCAACGAGACCCCCCATTGCGCCAATTAGGCGCCGTACGGGTTGCGGTCGCGTTCGATGCGTTGGCGGATGTGGGCGTATTCGATAATCAGCAGCACCAGGAGTAGGGCCATGATGGCTAGGTAGCTCACCACGGCGCCCATCAGACCCAGCAGCTTAATCAGGATCACCGGCACCACCACGCTTACGGCGAAGCAGATCAGGTAGATCTTGGTGACATCGCCGGCGTGGCGCAACACCGTGATAATGGCATAGATAAAGTCGATTGCCGCGGTGACGCCGCCGGCGACAACCATTAGCAGTGCAAGCGTGCGGTAGCGCTCAAAGTTGAGGCCGTACATAAAGCTCATGAGGGGAATGCCGGGGCCTGCCATAAATGCGGCGCACGCTCCAGTAATGACTACGATCAGTGCCATAACGGCAACAATAATCAGATCAAAGCGGCGACGCTTGCGCGGATTCGCCCAAATGCTCGACAGACGTAGGAGCTGCGGTTTATAGATAAATCCAATGCTCAACAAAATGGCCTGCGCCGGAAAAAACAGTGCATTAAAGTACAGCTGATATTTGTATGCCAGCGTGCCCTCCATCACAAACTTGGGCATGCTCTCGATAAGGTTGAACAGGAACAGCGCACCAAAGAGCGGGGCGCACTGGACAAACAGGTGGCCAGCCTCGCGCAGACTCATGCGGCGTGATTTTTCGGTTTCGAGCAGGGCGAGCGGGGCGGTGACCAGCACGAGCGAGGCAATCGCGGCGATGCCCATGGCCATGGCGGCGATGGGCATGCTGCGCGTGAGGAACAGTGCCACGCTAAAGACCGCGATGACGCCGACGGATCGTAGCGTTTGGCTCATGCCGGCCAGGTAGAGTTTGTCGGCCTGCTGCAGGCGGCCCTCGTACACGTCGGCAATGCCGTCGATCACCTTATACAGGTAGACGCCCAGGCCGATTGTGGCCATCTGCGCATCGTAGCCGCGGGCGCTGCTGTACACCAGGCCGCATGCCAGCGCGAGCGCTCCGCAGAGCCAGCGGTTGAGCTGGTAGGAGGCGAAGGAGGTCTTTTCGTCGATGTCCGAGACCTGAAAGTTGCGCACGCCGTAGTTGCACGCGATCATGATGAGCGTGCCGGTGACAAAGGCGATGGAGAATTTGCCAGCCTCCTCGGCGCCCACGAGCTGTGTGGACACGATGGTGAGCAACGGAAACACCATGCCCCACACGGCGGTGCCCAGGGTATTCCAAAGGTAGTCGCGACGGGTGGCGTGATCTTCGTACTCGGCTTCTTGCGTGGAGAAGCCGCCGCCGTAGACGGCTCCGAGCAGGCGGTTCCACCAGGCATTGACCATGCGGTGGATGGGGCCGGGTTGGCGATCGCGCTCGCGACGACGGCGTGTGGCCTGGCTGCTGTCGGGACCGCCGGCGTTACGTTGGCTTAGTTCTTGGATTCGCGCGAGCTCCTCGGCGGTGTGCGATGCGGGGAACAGGCCGTTCTCGATGCGTCCGCCCTGGGCCTTTGCGGTGCCGCTGCTCGCTATGGCGGGGTCGGCGACGCCATTGCGGCGGGCGATGGCGCGGCGGATGCTATCGAGGGGCGTGATGCTCAAAGCGGAGTCCTTTCTATTGCTACGCTCTAGTATAGACGCGACGGTGTTCGTTCGTGTTTTTGAACAGGTTGTTCGATAATTTCGGCGGCGCCATTCAGTAGACGGCATTTGGGGACGTTCCTTATGTGCCGGCACTTTGGGAACGTCCCTAAGTGCCGGCATCCGGGGTCGCTCCTTGGTTGTTGCCTGTTCAAGAGTGTCTCTAACGACTAGGCCGCTTGCCTGCGATTTTTGACCGTTGGGCGGGCGCTTCGCCGTTGCCGCAAAAACGTTTTTGCATATCGGGTACAACGGGCTTTACGTGAGTAAAGTGCGCGCCGCGTCCACGTGTCGCGCTTTTAAAGGAGGCCCCATGCCTGGTGTTACCCCTGCAGAAGTTCTGTCCAACTTTGGTATTGCGCTGGTCGAAGATCCCGCCGAGAATCAGCCCCGTCTGCTGGTCGATCTACCCGCCGCGGAGCTCGTCGAGCACGCTATCCGCCGCGAAGAAGGCCGCATGGCATCCAACGGCGCGCTGGTGATCGAGACGGGGGAGCGCACTGGTCGTTCCCCCAATGACCGCTTTATCGTCGACACCCCCGATGTCTACGACAAGATTGCCTGGGGCGCCGTCAACCGCCCGCTGTCCGTCGAGAGCTATGAGGCCATCAAGGCCGGCATCGTCGACTATCTCAACGAGCGCGACGTGTTCGTTACCCGTGGCATGGCAGGCGCCGACCGCAACCACACGCGTCGACTGCTCGTTGCCTGCGAGCGTGCCAGCCAGGCACTCTTTATCAAGCAGATGCTCGCCCGCCCGCTCGCCCGCGAAATCGCGCGCACCGGCGAGCCCGACTTCTGCGTGCTCGCGGCGCCCGGTTTCCAGTGCGATCCTGCCATCAAGGGCCTCAACTCCAGCGCCGCCGTGGTCATCAATTTCCAGGAACGCGTGATTCTGGTCGCCGGCACCGGCTACTCCGGCGAGATTAAAAAGTCGATCTTTAGCGTCATGAATTACCTGCTGCCCGTCGAGGACGACGTGCTACCCATGCACTGCTCGGCCAGCATGGATCCCGTCACGCACGAGACCGCCGTGTTCTTTGGCCTTTCGGGCACGGGCAAGACCACGCTTTCGGCCAACCCCACGCGGCTGCTGATCGGCGACGACGAGCACGGTTGGTCCGACATGGGCATCTTCAACATCGAAGGTGGCTGCTACGCCAAATGCGAGGGCCTGGACGCGTTCCACGAGCCCGAGATCTTCAACGCTGTCCGCTTTGGCGCGATCTGCGAAAACGTGGTGCTCGACGAGAACCGCAAGCCCAACTACGACGACATCTCGATCACGCACAACACGCGCGTGGCATACCCTGTGGAGCACATTCCCAACGCGTGGACCAAGGGCATGGGCACCACTCCAAGCGTCGTGCTCTTCCTGACCTGCGATGCCTTTGGCGTGCTGCCGCCCATCTCGCGCCTGACGGCCGACGCCGCCATGTATCACTTTGTGACGGGCTTTACGGCCAAGATCCCCGGCACCGAGGTCGGCGTCACCGAGCCCACGCCCACGTTCTCTTCGCTGTTTGGCGAGCCGTTTATGCCGCTCGACCCCATGGTCTATGCCAAGATGCTCGGTGAGCGCATCGCCGACGGCCGCACGCGTGTGTACCTGGTCAACACCGGCTGGATCGGCGGCGGCTACGGCGTGGGTCATCGCATCGAGCTTGCCTACACGCGCGCCCTGGTGGCCCGCGCCCTCGACGGTACCATCGAGGACAGCGAGTTCGTGCACGACGACATCTTTAACGTCGACATTCCCACCACGTGCCACGGCGTACCCGACGGCATCCTGGTGCCGCGCCAGTATTGGCAGAGCACCGCTCGCTACGACGAGGCCGCGCACAACTTGGCCGTGATGTTCGAGGAGAACTTCGAGAAGAAGTACTCGCACCTGCCCGAATCCGTCAAGGCCGCCGGTCCGCACGCTCAGGTGCACGCCGACGCCCGTCATCGCGGCCACGGCCTGCTGGGACTTCGCCACTAGCGTCGCCTCAGACCCAAAACCATCATAAAGGGGACAGGCACCTTTGTGGTGGTTTTACTCGCGCGGATGACTCGGGTTATAATACGCCTAACATATCGCTCCCTTCTCCGGATGGGGGCAGCGTAAGCGCTCTTGTGGCGGCACCGTAGGACTTTGAAGGTGGCCGTCGTAAGGGCGCTTTTTGTTTAGGCACCCGGGCTCGGGCGCATGCTATGAAGGGAGAGCACATGAAGAGTTTCGTTGCCGAGGATTCGTTTTGGGAGCTATTTCCGCAGGCGGCTGTCGGTGTTGTGGTCGTAAAGGGCATGAAGCCCGCGGCTCAGATTCCTCAAGAGGACGTGGACGCGATTGCGGCGTTGCTCGACCGCGCCAATATCGACGCGGAGCGTCATCTGACCAGCGATACTATCAGCGAGAATGCGCCGGTTAAGGCATGGCGCGAGGCATATCGCCTATTCAAGACCAAGAAGGGCGCGCGTTGCTCAATTGAGAACCTGCTCAAACGCGTGCTCAAAGGCAAGCCGGTGGGCCACATTACGCCCGCGGTGGACATTTACAACACGGTGTCGCTGACCTACGCGTTACCCGTAGGCGGCGAGGATTTGCATGCGATCGAGGGAGACCTTCGCTTGAAGGTGACCGACGGCGGCGACGCGTTCCTGCCGCTTGGCGAGGAAGCGGATGACCCGACGCTGTCCGGCGAGCTGGCCTACGTCGATGATGCGGGCGCCGTGTGCCGCTGCTGGAACTGGCGCGACGGCGTTCGAACGGCCCTGTCCGACGATTCGGCGGACGCGTTCCTGGCGATTGAGTGCGTAGAGCCCGAGCGAATGGGGGACTGCCAGGCCGCCATCGATCGTCTTGCCGATTTGCTCGAGCGCTATCTGGGAGCGACGGTTGTCGTTAAGACGCTTGTGACTCGCGACAATCCCTGCGTGGAGCTGTAGCGGCGCCTGCGGATCATGTTCGCCGGTCAAAACCGCCACAAAGGTGCCTATCCCCTTTGTGGTGGTTTTTATGTTGATGGGTTAACAAATGGGGTATTTGGGTACGGGTGTCGGCTTATGCGACTAAGATGTTTACCCGTAAGCATTATGCAAGCGAAAGGCGGTCGTCTCCCATGCAGCAGAACGACGAGACACGTTTCGAGGACTTTGTTGGACTGATCAGCGGGCTCTACAAGGAGATTCAGCGTATCAAGACGTCCGAAGGCGCAAGGCTGGGCCTCAAGGGCTCCGACGTTATGTGCCTGTACTATCTTGAGCGCAGCAAGGACGGCCTGACTGGCGCCGACCTCGCCCGCATGGCCGGCGTTACCCGTGCCGCCGTTTCGCGCACACTGGCACATCTGGAGGAGGGCGGCTACGTCGAGGTTGACGACTCGGGTGATGCGGCCGTCAAGTATCGTGCTCCGGTGCGCCTGACTGCCCTGGGCGGCGAGAGCATGAGCGAGGCCGATCGCATCATTCGCGAGGTGCTCGATACCACCGGCAAGGCCATGGGCGTGGAGCAGCGCGAGCAGATGTATGCATCGCTGCGCACGATCCTCAACACCCTGCGCGAGATCTAGAGCCGCGCTGGCGCTAGCTTTCAGCCAAGAACTGCATCGTCCCGTTTGAGCGCGTACGCCGTGCCGGGACATTGCTGTCAAAATTCCCTGCGCGGGACCTGCGCAAGAAAGGATTCGCTATGTCCGTCCGCATTATTACCGATTCCGCAAGCGATATGTCGCCGGCCGAGCACCCGGCACTGGACGTTTTGCCGCTGTCCGTCACCTTTGGCACCGATGTGTATATGGATGGCGTCGACATCGATCACCAGCGCTTTTACGAGATGCTTGTGGAGCGCGACGAGCTGCCCAAGACCGGCCAGGTCAACCCGTACGCGTTTTCGCAGGCGATTGCCGAAGCACGTGAGGCCGGCGACGAGGCTGTGATTATTACCGTGGGCGCTAAGCTATCAGGCACCAATCAGAGTGCCCGTACCGCACTTGCCGAGGCGCCAGGTGGCGACGTGTTCGTGGTAGACAGCAACAACGTCACCCTGGGCGAGCGCGTCCTGGTCGAGTATGCGCTGCGCTTGGTGGACGAGGGCCGCAGTGCATCTCAGATCGCGGCGGCTGTCGAGGCCGTGCGCGACCGTGTGGTGGTTATCGGCCTGCTCGAGACGCTGGAGTACCTGGTGCGCGGCGGTCGTCTGTCTGCTGCGGCCGGCGCCGTGGGCACGCTGCTCAACGTGAAGCCCGTGGTGGCTGTCGAGGACGGTCTGATCGTGCAGCTGGGCAAGGCGCGCGGTTCCAAGAACGGCCGCAACCTGCTGAACCAAAAGGTCGAAAAGGCGGGCGGCATCGACTTTTCCATGCCGCTGGCGCTCGGCTATACGGGTCTTTCGGATGCGGTGCTCAAGAAGTATATCGAGGACAGCGCGGCACTGTGGGCTGGTCACACCGAGGGCGAACTGCCCGTTCACACCATCGGCGCCACCATCGGAACCCACGTTGGCCCCGGCGCCGTGGCAGTAGCCTTCTTCCAGCCCGCCAACTAACCGACCTGCCATAAACCATCACAAAGGTGCCTGTCCCCTTTGTGATGGTTTATGCTTTTCCGGGTGGAAGGGAGCGAGCAATGGCGTCTGAGGGCTTTTTTGATCGGGTGTACGGGGTGGTCGAGCAGATCCCCGAGGGGATGGTCGCCACGTATGGTCAGGTGGCACTGCTTGCCGGTCGTCCACGAAGTGCGCGGTACGTGGGGTATGCCCTTCATAGTAATCCGCGCCCTGGCCAAATTCCCTGTCATCGCGTGGTGTTTGCCGACGGCCGTATCTGTGAGGGCTTTGCCTTTGGCGGCCCCGATGCTCAGCGCGAGCTCTTAATGGGGGAGGGCGTGACGTTTGCCGATCCCATGCATGTTGATCTGGCCGCCTGTCGTTGGCCTGCTGGACTCTAACAGCTCTGCCGTGGTCAAAGCCACCACAAAGGTGCCTGTCCCCTTTGTGGTGGCTTTCCGTTGCAGGTTTACCTGGGCTAACTTATGGAGAAGGTGTGTTGGGGTAGTTTGACGCTAGAAAGTAAGCCACGGTGAACTATATTGGTTTCAGCAACGGAGCAGGCAATAGGCGATGAAAAAGCCTGCCCTGTTGAGTTTGATTCGCATCCCTCCCCTCTGTGCGATTCAACGGTGTACTTCGGGAACAGGCCCGCTGGCAGCTAACTGCCGGCGGGCCTGTTCCTGTTTGTCGGGAGAGTGTGATGGATGGAGCTGAAGCGGTCCGGCTCCAAAAAAGGCGGACGCCGTAGCGCCCGCCCTAAAGCAATCGAAAGCTCAAGCCAGCAAATCGGTCTAGTACACCATGCCCATGGCGTCCTGAACCTCGGCCAGGGTCTGCTCGGCGATCTCATTGGCGCGACGGTTGCCCTCATGCAGGACGTCCTTCACATAGTCCAGATCGTTCTCGTAGCGCTGGCGACGCTCGCGGATAGGTGCGAAGTACTTGTTGACGGCCTCGGTCACGTACTTCTTGAGCTGGCCGGAGCCGCCCATGCCAATCTCCTCGGCAATCTCGACTTCGGAACGGCCGGTGCAGATGGCGGCTGTTGAAAGCAGGCCAGACACGCCGGGGCGGTTCTCGGGATCGAACGTGATCATGCGCTCGGAGTCGGTCTGGCTCTTCTTGATGCGTTTGGCCGTTTCCTCGGCGGTCATCGAGATGTTGATGGCGTTGCCGTAGCTCTTGCTCATCTTGCGACCGTCCAGGCCCGGCAGCAGCGGGGTCTCGGACAGCAGCGCGTCGACCTCGGGGAACACCTTGCCGTAGCGGTTGTTAAAGCGGCGGGCGATGGTGCGGGTGAGCTCGATGTGCGGCAGCTGGTCGCGGCCGACGGGCACGACGTTGCCCTTGCAGAACAGGATGTCGCAGGCCTGATGCACCGGGTAGGTGAGCAGAAGGCCGGTGAGCTCGTGGCCCGAGGCCTCCATCTCGGCCTTGACGGTGGGGTTGCGCGCCAGCTCGGCCTCGGAGACCAGCGACAGGAACGGCAGCATGAGCTGGTTGGCGGCGGGCACGGCGGAGTGCGCGTAGATCATGGTCTTGTCGGGATCGATGCCGCAGGCAAGGTAGTCCATGACCATGTTGTACACGTTGTCCTGGATGTGCTCGGTCGTGTCGCGGTCAGTGATGACCTGGTAGTCGGCGATGAGCACGTTGGTCTTGGCGCCCATGTTCTGCAGCTCAACACGGCCCTTGAGGGTACCGAAGTAGTGGCCCAGGTGCAGACGGCCGGTGGGGCGGTCGCCGGTGAGCATGGTGAACTTCTCGGGCGTTTTGGTCAGGCCCTCGCGAATGGCGTTGCTCTTTTGCAGCGCGACTTCGTAGCTGTTCTCGTTTGGCATGATTGCTCCTAACGTATGTTCATGGGTCAAGATGATAACGCGTTTATTGGAGGGGCGGTGCGTAAGTAGGCGAGGGCGGGAGAGGGACGCGCGTGGTGCGGCTTGTGCGATGGGCGCGGCGCGGCCGCGCTTGGCCAACGGTGCCTTGGCACATCCTCGGCAGCTTGCCCTAGAGCTTGTGGTGGCGCTCTTCTTTGCGCTCCTCGGCTGCCTGCTCCTCCTGCTTAAAGGCGGGGTCGTCGGGGGTGACGAGCTCGTCCTCGTGCGTGCGCTTGTTGTAATGGTGGCGTAGCACGGGTTCAAACAGGTGCAGGTGCTTGGCGAAGGCCGCCGAGCCAATGGCGAGCACGGTAAAGATGAGCACACGCATGGGCACTTCGACCTGGTTAATCGCGGCGGCGCCGGCCGAAAGCATGATGCACCAGGCATAGATGAGCAGCACGGCCTGTTTTTGGTTGTAGCCTTCTTGGATTAGGCGGTGGTGGATGTGGCCCTTGTCGGCCTGCCCAATGCTAATGTGGGCGCGCCTGCGGCGCACGATGGCGCTAAACGTGTCGATGATGGGCACGCCGGCAACGATGAGCGGGATGATAAGCGAGGTGAGCGCGGCGGTGCGGCTCACGTTGAGCAGCGAGATGGAGCCCAGTGCAAAGCCCAGAAGCAGCGACCCCGAGTCGCCCAAGAAGATGCTTGCGGGGTTGAAGTTGTAGCGCAAAAAGGCCAGGCAGGCGCCAAAGAGCGCAATGGAGAGCGCGGCGGCGTCGATGCGGCCCGAGAGAACGGCCATCGAAAACATGGTGAACGAGGCGATGCCGCAGATGCCCGTGGCCAAGCCGTCGAGGCCGTCGATGAGGTTAATGATGTTGGTGAATGCCACCAGATAGATTACGGTGATGGGGTAGGCGAGCCACCCGAGCATGATTTCGCCGGGGGCAAACGGGTTGACGATGACGCCGATCCGCAGGCCGCCGATACAGGCGATGAGCGCGGCGAGGACCTGCCCGGCCAGCTTTTGCTTGGGCTTGAGTTGGAAGACGTCATCGATAGCGCCGGTCGCAAAGATGACGGTAAAGGAGAGCGCCAGCATGGGATAGCTAATGTGAAGGCGCGGGTGCGGCACCAGGACGGGTGGCCAGCCTAGGTGCCAGGTGCCTAGGATTTGCACAATGCAGGCAACGACCAGGCCCAAAAACACCGCCGTTCCGCCCAAACGCGGGATGGGCTTTGTGTTGATGCGGCGCTTAGAAGGATAGTCGACGGCATCGAGCTTAATTGCCAAGCGCTTGACCAGGGGCACCGCGAGGAAGGTCGTGATAAAGGCCGCCGCTGCCACGCATAGGTACGGTATGTAGCTCGGGGATGAAGCCATGAATCTAAAAACCGCCAAGCGTCGAAGGAAAAGGTCAGAAGAACGCCATGCGCAAAGGGCATAGCCGAACCATAATACTCGACCAAGGGGGGTGCATGTAATTGCACGCAGCGATAATCACGCGCTTACCAGATATTGGGATGTTGTCGATGGCTTGTCGGGATGCCGACGGGGATCCATATGGACCGTGATGGTGATTTTCGGCAAAAGAAAACCACCCCCCACGTTACGAAAATGAACCCACCTAAAACAGGTGGGTGCCCTCATCGACTGTTCCAGCGTCCTTAACAACGAAGGATACCTGTACTAGGTACGACTGTGTGGGCTCCCTAAATAAACGCGACGGTTCACCCAGTTGCTCCGCGGGGGGCGGAATACCTACATCATAAAGCGGCACTTTATCGATTCCAGTCTTGACATTACAAAAATCGTGTCGGACGATTACGGCGCCTTGGGGCTCGAGCCGTCTACGCGGCCTGGCCCTTTACGTTTGAGCTGCTGAATCGTTGTTTTGGAGCATGTTTTTATGCCGACGTCGTTGACCGAACTTTTTTCGCCCGCCTGCCATTTGTGTCCCCGCCGTTGCGGTGCGGCGCGCGATGAGGGCGTGCGCGGCGTATGCGGTGCTAACGACACGCTCAGGGTGGCCCGCGCGGCGCTTCATATGTGGGAGGAGCCGCCTATCTCGGGCGAGGCCGGTTCGGGCACGATCTTCTTTAGCGGCTGCTCGCTTAAATGTATCTACTGCCAGAACCACGAGATCTCGACCGGCAATTTTGGCCTTGAGATTTCGCCTGAGCGTCTGGTCGAGATTATGCTGGAACTGCAGGACCAGGGAGCCAACAACATCAACCTGGTGACTGCGACGCATTATGCTCACCTGCTGCCGGCCGCGATTGCCGCAGCGAGGGAGCGCGGGCTGGACATCCCGATCGTTTACAACACGAGCGGCTATGAGCGGGCGAGTGCCGTAGCTGCCCTGGGTGACCTGGTCGATGTGTGGCTCACCGACTTTAAATATGCCGATGCCGGGCTTGCGCAGTCGCTTTCTCATATTAAGGATTACCCGCGCGTGGCCGTGTCGGGCCTGGCACAGATGGCGTGCGAGATCGAGCGCCGCGGGGGAGAGCTGGTGGACGAGGACGGGCTCATGAAGCGCGGTATCATCGTGCGCCACCTGGTGCTGCCGGGGCATGCGGACGATTCGTGCCGCGTGCTGGACCTGGTGTGGCAGACGGTGGGCGACGTGCCGATTTCGGTTATGAACCAGTACACGCCCAATGCACTCATGCGCGAGCAGGGCGGCGAGTTGGCCCGTGCCGTAACGCGCGAGGAGTACGAGCAGGTGCTCGACCATGCCGACGACCTGGGCTTTACGACGATGTTTTGGCAAGAGGGCGGCGCGGTAGACGAGAGCTTTACCCCGGCGTTTGACACCACCGGTGTTCTTACCAGCGCAAAGTAGCTCTGCTGAGTAGTCTTTTTGGGACGGGGCTTTTTTAGCCCCAGCAGAGAGCGCACACGTTTTGGCCGATTAACGGCAGGGGCAGCTAAAAAGCCCCGTCCCAAAAAGACTACTCTCGGCAGGGGTCGAGCCGGCATCTGAAAGTAGCTAAAATAGCCCCGCCCCAAAAAGACTGGTTATTGGGCGTTGACAGTTGGCGAGCCGTAGGTAAAATATCGACTTGTCCTGGGGACGTAGCTCAGTTGGGAGAGCGCTGCCGTCGCATGGCAGAGGCCGAGGGTTCGACTCCCTTCGTCTCCACCCTTGGATTTGATAAGCCGCTGACATTGTGTCGGCGGCTTTTTTTAAAAGAAAGGGCTGTACCATGGCCGAGCTTGAGTCCCAACCATTGTCCGACGAGGAGCGCGCTGAGTTGGAAGAGCTCCGCGCTGAGAAGGCACGCCGCGAGGCTCGGGAAGAGGCCCGTCGCGAGCGTGAGGAGCTGGCTGCCCTGCGTGCCGAGCGTGCGAAGGCCGAGGAGGTCGCCGCGAACGCCGCACCCGCACCGGCGCCCGCGCCCAAGCCCGCTGCCGCGAAGCCTGCACCTGCCGCGCCCAAACCTCAGCCTAAAAAGGCCGCTCGTTCCAAGTCCGTCGAGCCCAAGCCGAGCCGTGACGAGATGACCTTTGCCCAGCGCATGGTTACCTCCAAGGAGCCTACGGGCGAGAACGAGATCCCTGGCATGGCGCCGGCTCAAAAAATCATCATTGTCCTTGCCCTCATCGCGTTTGTCATCTTTATGGGCTACACGATCCTGACCAGCATGGGCCTGCTCTAACCGATTTACATCGGGCGTCATGTCCGAACACTCTGCCCTTGTCCAACCCTCAACCTCTGCACAACGCATCCGAAAGGTCGCCCCATGGCTTTGACCGATATCTCTCATCCCACCGACATCGCAATGCTTACCGATCTGTACGAGCTCACTATGGCCCAGGGCCTGTGGGAGAGCGGCAAGGCCAATGAGCAGGGTTGTTTTACCGCGTTTTACCGCGACCATCCCTTTGGTAGCGCCTATGCCGTCATGTGCGGTACCGCCGAGCTGCCCGAGCTGGTCGAGAACCTGCGCTTTACGCCCGAGGACATCGACTACCTCGCCTCGCTCCAGGCCCCGGCCGGCGGCGCGATGTTCAAGCCTGAATTCCTCGACTACCTGCGCGATTTTCGTGCGCATGTAAACATCGACGCCGTCCCCGAGGGCGAGCTCGTCTTTCCGCGTGAGCCCATGGTGCGCGTTACCGGCCCCGCGCTGGAGTGCCAGCTGCTCGAGACGGCGCTGCTCAACATCGTCGGCTTCCAGACGCTTGTCGCCACCAAGACGGCGCGCGTGGTGCTGGCGGCGGACGGCCGTCCCGTGGCCGAGTTTGGCCTGCGCCGCGCCCAGGGTCCCGATGGCGGCCTGGCCGTCGCGCGCGCGAGCTACGTTGCCGGCTGTTCCTCTACGTCCAATGTGCTCGCCGGCCGCCGCTACGGTATTCCCGTCTTTGGCACGCATGCGCACAGCTGGGTGATGAGCTTCGATTCCGAGCTCGAGGCCTTCCGTGCCTTTGCCAAGTCGAGCCCCAAGAACTGTACGCTGCTCATCGACACCTACGATGTGCGCGAGGGCTGCGAGCATGCCATTACGGTTGCCAAGGAGATGGAGGCGGTGGGCGAGCGCCTGTCGGCTATTCGCATCGACTCGGGCGACCTCGCCAAGCTCTCCAAATATGTGCGTGGCCGTTTTGATGCCGAGGGCCTGCCCTATGTAGGGATCTCGGTTTCCAACGATCTGGACGAGTACACGATTCAGTCGCTGCTCGATCAGGGTGCGCCCATCGATAGCTTTGGTGTGGGTACCAAGCTCGCGACCTGCTACGACCAGCCGGCGCTTGGCGGTGTGTATAAGCTTTCCGCCCGCCGTGCGAGCGAGACGGATCCGTGGACGCCGGTGGTTAAGCTCTCCGAGCAGCCCTACAAGCGCACGATCCCGGGTGTGCAGCGCGTGCGCCGTTATTACGACGGCTTTGGCGGCCCGATCTGCGACATGATCTATGACGAGGATCATCTGTCTGGGGAGGGCGCCGCGCGCGGTAATACCCTCGTGGCCGTGAACGATGCTGCGCTGGTGACCGATGTGTCCGAGCTCGAGTATCGCGAGCTGCTGGCGCCGATCGTGCGCGATGGCAGCGCCGTTGCCCCGCGCGAGAGCATTGAGGACGCACGCGAGCGTTGCACCTGGGCACTGGACCATCTGGATCCGGTCTACAAGCGCTTCCTGTACCCGCAGACTTATGTGGTGGGCATGGAGCAGGGCTTGGCACAGGTGCGCGACGAGCTTGTGCGCAAGAACATGGCCGCGGCTTCTGCCTTTCCCTGGGCTCACTAATTCCTTGGGCGGTAGGGGCGAGTCACGCTTCCTTGGCCGCCAGCTCGGCCGTTCGCTGAACAGTTGATTGGTTTGACGTATGACGACTTCTTATAAAACGATGGTGGTAAAGATCGGTTCGTCCACGGTGGTGGGCGCCGACGGCAAGGTCAACCGCGCCTTTATCGGCGGGCTTGCCGACCAGGCCGCAGCGCTGCGCGAGCTTGGCTGGCGCCTGATCGTGGTGAGCTCGGGCGCCATTGCCTGCGGCTATCCCGTGCTGGGCTTCGACCGTAAGCCGGTCGGCGACCTGCCGAGCCTGCAGGCCTGCGCCTCGGCCGGTCAGTGCATCATCTCGTCGGCCTACGACGAGGAGTTCCATGCGCGCGACCTGCTCACCTCGCTCGTGTTGCTCACGCGTCACGACACGGCGCGCCGCACGTCCTACCTGCACGCGCGCGACGCCCTGCTTCGCCTGGTGGAGCTCGGCGTGGTGCCGGTCGTCAACGAGAACGATACCGTCACCGTCGATGAGATCAAGTTTGGCGACAACGACACGCTGGCGGCGCTTGTGAGCTGCCTGGTTTCTGCCGATCTGTGCGTGACGCTCTCGGACATCGATGGCCTCTACACCGCCAATCCGCATGAGGATCCGACGGCCGAGTTTATCCCGGTCGTGCATAAGATCGATGCCAAGATTATCGCCTCGGCGGGCGATTCTTCCACATCGGTGGGTACGGGCGGCATGATCACCAAGATTCGCGCGAGCCGCATTCTCATGACGGCGGGCATTCAAAGCGTGATTTGCTCGGGCGAGGAGCCCGATGCGCTCGTGCGTCTGGCCCGCGGCGAGAGCGTGGGTACGCTGTTCGATCCGCCGGCGGAGCGCCTGGACATTGCGCCGCGCAAGTTGTGGATTGCACTGGGCGACAAGGCGCACGGCTCGGTGACGGTCGATGACGGCGCCGCGAAGGCGCTGGTCAGCCGCGGATCGTCGCTGCTCGCGGTGGGTATTCGCGAGGTCGATGGCCAGTTTGCCGAGGGCGATGTGCTCGACGTGTGCGACCCGAGCGGCATGGTTGTCGCCCGTGGTATCGCCGAGGCCGATTCGGACGTGCTGGAGCTTGCCGCCGGCCGCCGCCAGGACCAGATTGCCAGCAACCGCCTGCTCGCAGACCTGGCCGAGAAGCCCGCGATCCATAGGGACAACTTGATAGTGTTTGCATAAAGAGAGGCAGCGCTGCGGCTCGTTTTGCCAGCAGTGCTGCCTCTCCTTTTCCGGCACTTGGGGACGTTCCTTATGTGCCGGCACTTTGGGACACTCCTTTGCTAGAAGATCTGGCGCAGGTCTCCGCGGTTGAGGGCTTCGTCGAAGAGGTGCTTGAACACCACGCTGCCGTGCAAGCCGTCGTGCTCGAACTCGTTGGTCACCCAGGCATGCGAGTTGCCCACGCGGCTGAGCGTATCGAGCTGCATGCCCGAGTCCACGTACATGTCATCGAAGTACACCGCGGCCTGCAGGGGCACCTCGTTGCACGCCAGGCGCTGCGGGTCATAGATCTTGTCCCAGCTGGTGTCTTCCATAAGCAGATCCATCGCCGGCTTGAAGGGCTTAAGTTCGGGCATCTGCTCAAACATCCACGGGAACATGGCCTCGCCGGTAAACATGAGCGGTCGCGTGAGCGTGTCGAACTCGGCACGATGGGCCTTCTCTTCTGCCGCGGCCCAGCGAATGGGCATGGTGTCGCCGTCGGCGTAGATGAACTCCTGAAGCGTCCAGTACAGCGGATTCGTGCGCGTGTTGGTGCGCTCGAAGGCGCGCATCAAAAAGCTGTCAGATACCGAGGCGCCGCAGGCCAGCGTGCCGTCGCCGTCAACAAAAGCATGATCGATAATCCAATGCATGCGCTCAAAGCTCGGCTTCATGCCAAAGTCGCTGCCCATGAGCTGCAGGCGTTCGACCGTCATCGGCGAGCCGTCGGGTAGCAAGGGCTTTTGCTCCTCGAGGGCATCTGCCAGGGCCGCCACGCGCTCGACGTCGGCGGGGTAGCGGTTGTAATACTGCTGCGTCTTGGCAGCCATGCGCGGGAAGGTGTGCGCGTAGACCTCGCTTGCGCTCGCCGGTACGTGGGGGATGCCGCCGCAGGTAAAGCTTGCCGCCACGCCCTCGGGGAAGAGCGACAGGTAGCTCAGCGTCAAAAAGCCGCCGTAGCTCTGCCCGAGCGTGACCCAGGGCCTGCCGCCAAAGCCCACCAGGCGCAGGTACTCAAAATCGCGCACGATGGAGCTGGCGAGGTGGCGCTTGAGGAAGTCCGCCTGCGAGCGGGCAGCATCGGAGCCGGCCGCCTCGGCGCGCTCGCCCAGTGCGGCAATCGTGCGCCCGTCTACACAGCTGCTGCGCCCGGTACCGCGCTGGTCGGGCAGCACGACGCGGAAATGCTTGACGGCCTCTTCGATCCAGCCATCGCTTGTGGGCGACAGCGGACGCGGGCTCTCGCCACCGGGGCCACCCTGCAAAAAGAGAAGGAGCGGCAGGTCGTCGTTGATGCGGTCGGGTGCGCAAACCACGCGGTAGAAGAGCTTGATGCTCTCGGGCGCACCGGCGATGGGTGTCGGTATAGCGCCGCGGCGCATGGTGCTGCCGACGGCCAGGAGCATCGGCTCCAGGCCGCGCCAGTCGAGGGGGACGTCGATGCTGTGGTCCTCGACATACAGGCCGGGGACGTGGTACGAAGTGATGAGGGCCATGTGAGTCTTCCGTTCGTTGCGGTGTTTCGGGTTGACCAATTCTACCGCCGCGGGCGAGGCCATGCGCAAATCGGCTACCATGGTTGCAAACTTCTAGGAGAAAGGGCCGCCCATGTCGGTCGATATAGCCACGTATGTCCACGATCTTGCCGTTGCCGCCAAGGCAGCGTCGGCCTCGCTTGCCACGGCGAGCGATGAACAGCGCCAGGAGGCCGTGCGCGCCATGGCCGCGGCGCTGCGCGACGGCGTCGACTCCATCGTCGCCGCCAACGAGCTCGATATGTCCGCTGCGCGCGATGCGGGTACCTCGGCCGGACTGCTCGATCGTCTGCTGCTGACGCCCGAGCGCGTCGAGGGCATGGCCGCCGGCCTGGAAAAGCTCGCCGAGCTGCCCGATCCCGTGGGCCGCGTGCTCGACCACCGCGTGCTTGCAAGCGGCGTGGACCTGACCCGTGTGAGTGTGCCGCTGGGCCTGGTCGCCATGGTTTACGAGGCGCGTCCCAACGTGACGGCCGACGCCGCGGGCATCTGCATCCGTACCGGCAACGCCTGCATTCTGCGCGGCGGCTCGCTGGCCTATCACTCGTGTGCCATGATTTCTGAGCTGCTGGCCGATGCGCTCGAGGCCAAGGGCTTCCCGCGCGAGGCCGTGTCGATGATCGAGTCCACCGACCGCGAGGCCACTGGCGAGCTCATGAAGCTCCGCGGTGTTGTCGACGTACTCATTCCGCGCGGCGGTGCAGGCCTGATCCAGCGCTGCGTGCGCGAGTCGCTCGTTCCGGTGATCGAGACGGGCACGGGTAACTGCCACATCTACGTGCATGAATCCGCCGACTTCGATAAAGCGCTCAATATTATCGTCAACGCTAAGACGCAGCGCGTGGGCGTGTGCAATGCCGCCGAGTCGCTGCTGGTCGACCGTGCCGTGGCCGATGCGTTTTTGCCTGCGGTCGTGGCCGTGCTGCATGACCACGGCGTGCTCATTCACGGCGACGAGGCCACGTGCGCCGCATGCGCCGACACCGGGCTTGCCGAGGGCGATGACTACGTTGCCGCGACTGAGGAGGACTGGGGTCGCGAGTATCTGGCGCTCGAGATGAGCGTGAAGGTCGTGGCGAACGAGGACGAGGCCATCGCGCACATCAACCGCTACGGCACGATGCACTCCGAGGCCATCGTTGCAGAGGACACGGATGCTTGCGAGCGCTTCCTGGACGAGGTCGATGCCTCGGCCGTGTATGCCAACGCCAGCACGCGCTTTACCGACGGCGGCGAGTTTGGCCTGGGCGCCGAGATTGGCATCTCGACCCAAAAGCTCCACGCCCGCGGCCCCTTTGCCGCCGAGGCCCTCACCACCTACAAATACAAGCTCCGCGGCACCGGCCAGGTCCGCCCCTAAACCTGTTGCAAACGAAAAACCACCACAAAGGCGCCTGTCTCCTTTGTGGTGGTTTTAGGTGGCGTGGGCGGTTAGGCCTGGAAGGTATCGCGATCGGGCGCGAAGGATTGCATGGCCGCGATGGTACGGTCGAAGAGCTCGGGAAGCTCCCAGCCCAGCATCTCGGCGCCCTGCGAAATCACGTCGCGTGAGCAGCCGGCGGCAAAGCGCTTATCCTTGAACTTTTTCTTGAGCGACTTGGTCGTAAAGTCCATGACGCTTTTGCTCGGACGCATGATCACGGCAGCACCGATTAGACCGGTGAGTTCGTCGCAGGCAAACAGGATCTTCTCCATCTGCAGCTCGGGCTTGGGTAGCGAAGAGTTGAAGTCGGACGTATGCGTCTGAATTGCGCGGATGAGCTCGGGCGATGCGCCCTCGTCCTCGAGGATCTCGGCCGCATAGATGGTGTGGTTCATGGGGTCATCCTCATGCTCCTCCCAATCCAGGTCGTGCAGCAGGCCGACGATGCCCCAAAACTCCTCGTTCTCGGGGTCGAACTCGCGCGCAAAGTAGCGCATGGTGCCCTCGACCGTCTCGCCATGGGTGATGTGGAACGGGTCCTTGTTGTGCTCGTTGAGCAGTTCGAACGCGCGGTCGCGGGTGATTCCGGCGGTAAGCGGCTCTGCCATAAGAGACTCCTTGTGCTCGTGGGTATCGCTAAGAATGAATACTACTGGAACAAGAAAACCACCACAAAGGTGCCTGTCCCCTTTGTGGTGGTTTTTGGCGCGGATGGGTTAGTTGAGGGCGGCTTGGGCTAGGCGAGCTTCGGCGTCCTCCTCGGTGACGCCCAAGGCCACGGCGAACTCCTCGATGGAACGACGCTTGGCCTCCTTGAGTACGCGCATGTAGTAGGAGCTGGGCTTTTTATCAGCTTCCTCGGCCTGGCGAATGCGGTGCATCATGGTTTTTGCCACACGGACTGTCTCGGGTGCACCTAGCTTAAGCTGCTGCTTAAAGTGCGTTTCCTCAAGCGAGCTGTTGCGCTCGGTAAAGGTGTCGCATTCCAGCTCGTCGTAGTGGCTCAGCAGGTGCTCGGCATCCTGTTGAGAGATGGCGGCATGTAGACGGTCGGCCTGCGCCACGGGGTACATGAGAATCGTCTGCGCATGCCCCTGCTTGGTCTCGAGCAGCAGCATGGGCTGCGGCGTGTCGTCCCTAAAACCGACGACGGTGCAGACTCCCTGACCCGGATGAATGACGTGTTGACCGATTGAGAACATGCTACCTCCAACTTATACGAATTTGCGTATGTCTAGAATACCACGCTGACGTGCGGAAACCCTTACTTTATGCAGGAAAAGCACACAATTCTGATAGGTAAGAGTATTCGATAACAGACGCAGCTCATTCACACCTTTATGCATTTTCAACGCCTGCATAATCTGCAGGCAGACCGGCATCTTTGAGTGACTCCATGCAAGCTGTAGTCATTTTTGTGCATATGCAATATCTATTAGCTTTACCCTGCGACAGTGCCCGTCGCTTGTGATAGAGTGCTACAAACTCTGGCTTTTGCCCTACGAGTGACCAAGAGCTCGGGGGCTTTAACACAAGGAGGATCTATGCCCGAGAAGATTGAAGAGCTGGTACGCGCTGCGCTTGCTGCGGCCCAGGAGGCCGGCGACCTTTCCGCATTTGAACTTGACGATTGCGCTATCGAGCGACCGGCTGACACTTCTCATGGCGAGTGGACCTCTACCATGGCCCTGAAGTCCGCCAAGCTGGCCCACTGCGCCCCGCGCAAGATCGCCGAGGCCATCGTTGCCCATATGCCCGAGGACCCCGCGATCGAGAAGGTCGAGATCGCAGGCCCCGGCTTCATCAACTTCTACCTCTCCGTTGCCGTCAAGAATGCCATCTTTGGCGAGGCTCGCGAGAAGGGCATGGACTTCGCTAAGTCTAACGTCGGTGGTGGCCTGAAGACCCAGGTCGAGTTCGTTTCCGCCAACCCCGTCGGCCCCATGCACATCGGCCACGGCCGCTGGGCCGCGCTGGGCGATTCGCTCTGCCGCGTTATGGACCACGCCGGCTATGAGATCCAGCGTGAGTTCTACATCAATGACCACGGCTCTCAGATGAACACCTTCGGCAACTCCATCAGCACGCGCTATATGCAGCTTGCCGACATCATCGCCAAGCAGGGCGTTGATATCGACGAGGCTCACAAGCTGCTGATCGCCGATCGCGACGCCTTCGTTGCCGACGAGAACGACGAGCATCCCGAGACCCATCCGTATCAGGACAACTTTGCCGAGACCCTGGGCAAGGACTCCTACGGCGGCGACTACATCATCGATGAGGCTGCCGAGTTCTGGCGCACCGACGGTGACAAGTGGGTCGACGCCGATCCGCAGGAGCGCATGGAGAGCTTCCGTGAGCGCGGCTACGTGAAGATGGTCGACAACATGCGCGACCTCTGCCACGCCGTCAACTGCGACTTTGACCGTTGGTACTCCGAGCGCTCGCTGTATGTGAAGGACACCGAGGGCGAGACCGCCGGCACCTCCGCCGTCGACCGCGCTTTTGAGAAGCTCGACAAGATGGGCTACCTCTACACCAAGGACGGCGCCCTGTGGTTCCGCTCCACCGATCTGGGCGACGACAAGGACCGCGTCCTGATCAAGTCCGACGGCGAGTACACCTACTTCGCCTCCGACGTCGCCTATCACTGGGATAAGTTCCAGCGCGTCGATCACGTCATCGACATCTGGGGCGCCGACCACCACGGTTACATCGAGCGCGTCCGCTGCGTCTGCGACGCTCTGGGTTACCCCGGCAAGTTTGAGGTTCTGCTGGGTCAGCTCGTCAACCTGCTGCGTAACGGCAAGCCCGTCCGTATGTCCAAGCGCAAGGGCACCATGGTGACCCTGCAGGAGCTCGTCGACGAGGTCGGCTCCGATGCCGCTCGCTACACGCTCATCTCCAAGAGCTCCAACCAGATGGTCGACTTCGACATCGAGGCCGTTAAGAAGCGCGACAACTCCAACCCGGTCTATTACGTGCAGTATGCTCACGCCCGCGTGTGCTCCATCCTGCGCCGTGCCGCCGACGTTACCGCCGAGCAGGCCGACGAGATGGGCATGAAGGCCGTTGCCGCCAAGGCCATCGGTGAGAACGTCGATTACTCGCTGCTGACCGACCCGACCGAGCTCGCCCTTTCGCGCAAGCTCAACGAGCTCACCGACCTGATCGCCAGCTGTGCTCGCGATCGCGCTCCGTTCCGTCTGACCCACTTTGCCGAGGAGCTCGCCGGCGACTTCCACAGCTTCTACGCTGCCTGCCAGGTTCTGCCGAGCGAGGGCCGTCCCGTCGACCCCGAGCTTTCGCGCGCCCGTCTGGCAGCTTGCGACGCTGTCCGCGTGACGCTCGCCCTGGTGCTTACCCTCGTTGGCGTTTCCGCGCCCGAGCAGATGTAATCTGCGGGTCATTTGACCGTGTAGGTTTGGTTTAACTGAGCCCTATAAGCCCGATCTCCTACGGAGGTCGGGCTTTTTTCGCAAACGCCGACGTATTGATGAATTTGGAGCTGCTAGAAATACGAAACTATGCCGGTTTACTACGATGAATTGAGGAATTCTAACCACGCCGGCTTTTTGCTAAAAAGTGCAAGGCATCTACCTGCGGTTTTAGTTCAACAAGTTTCGGAGTGGTCGCGGTTGAGCGATTCATCGTAGTAAACCGCCATAGTTTTGGCGGAGGCAGTCAGATTTGTGGGTGGCAAACAAAGAGTGTCCCTTTTGACTAGTCGTTTAAGAACGTCCCCAATGACTAAGTTGCAGGTGGCGGCGGTTGTGTTACACTAACGCTGCGTAGTTGACGCAATCATCTCGATACAGATCAATGATGTCCGTCGTTTTGAACGGAACTAGACTGTTTAGCCGCCCTGAAGGTTTATGCAGGGAGCATGTGATCACAGGGCTTGAAAAGAAAGTTGAGCAAACACTGTGTCTGATCAACAGCAAGAAAACGAAATAACGACGACGCAGGCCGCTCCCGCTGCACCGGTTGCGTCGGACCAGGTCGCGGCGCCCGCGCAAGCCTCGGCTCCTGAGACGCCTAAGGCTGCTTCGACGCCTATGCCTGTAGCGGCTGAGAAGGCCGTGCCTGCAACTGGTGAGGAGGCTGCTCCGGCAAAGCCCAAGCGCACGCGCCGCACGGCCAAGCCTGCCGCTGACGGCGAGGAGGTCACCAAGCCAAAGCGCCGTACCACGCGCACGACGCGCGCCAAGCTCACCGTTGCAGCTGACTCCTCGGCGCCGATTTCCGATGAGGTCGCGCAGGCACGTGCGTTGGCGCAGATTAGCGAGGCTCAGGTGGTGCGCGCCCGCCGTCGTGCTGCCGAGCGCGAGGCCGCGGCTCTGACCGAGCTTGCAGCTCCGTCTGTGCTCGAGACGCCTGCCGCCACCGAGACTCCTGTCGCCGACCAGCCGACCGAGAAGCCGGTACCGCGCACACGCCGTCGCACGGCTGCTAAGGCCGAGCAGGTTGCTGAACAGGTAACCCCCGAGCTCACTGAGGCTTCGGTCCGTTCCGCGGCAGGGGAGGGCACATCGCCTGTTGAGCCCGCTGCGCCTGTCGAGGCCAGCGAAGTTCCCGTTGTCGATCCGGCTTTGCGCCCGCACCGTCGCGGTCGCAAGCCCAAGGCCTTTGTCGAGGCCGAGAAGGCCGCAGCCGCAGCCGCCGCCGCTCGGGATGCTGCGGCGACCGCCAAGTCCTCAACTGCTGCCGATGAACCCGTCCAGGATGCTACGACTTCCGAGGCCGTTTCTGCCGATGCCGAGCCCGCCGACGTCCGTCCCGGTCGCAGGCGTCGCACTGCTGCTAAGCGCACGTCCAAGGCTAAGGCTGCCAAGAAGGGCGCGTCCGAGGATTCCACCGAGACGACCGCCGATGTATCGACTGATGCCGCCGAGCCCCAGGACGTCGAACAGCCTGCATCCGAGAAGCCCAAGCGCGGTCGCAAGAAGTCCGTTAAGGCCAAGGCCGCCGAGCAGCATGCTGATGTCGAAGCGCAGGTTGATTCTGGCGCCGAGGCCAATGACGCCGCTGCGGCCAATGTTGACACCACCGCAACCGATGGTGCCGCCCCCGCCGAGAGCGAAGACGGCGCTCGCCCCAACCGTCGCCAGCACAAGCGCAACGAGGAGCGCAACGAGCGCAAGGACGAGCGCAACAACGACCGTCGCAACCGCCAGCGCGATCGCAAGCAACGCAACAAGGAGCGTAATGCCGCTCCCACCGAGCCTACGCTTTCGCGCGAGGAGCTCGCTGCCATGAAGGTTGCCGAACTTCGCGAGAAGGCCAAGGAGTTCGAGATCGAGACGACCGGCAAGAAGAAGGCCGAGCTCGTCGAGGAAATCTACGTCACCGCTGCGAAGGCCGAGGGCTTCCGCGACATCAAGGGCATTCTGCAGATTCGCCCGGACAGCTCCGGCATCATCCACGCCCATGGCTACATGAAGTCCAACGACGACGCCTTCGTGCCCGCCTACCTCATCCGCTCCGCGCGCCTGCGCACGGGCGACGTCATCGAGGGCTCGCTGCGTCCTTCGCGCGGCGGCGACAAGCGCGCCGGCCTCGCCAAAATCACGACCGTCAACGGTCTGGACCCCGAGCAGATTCGCAACCGTCCCAAGTTCGGCGACCTCACCCCGGTCTATCCCAACGAGCCGCTGCGCATGGAGCACGGCAAGGACTCTATTACCGGTCGCGCCATCGACATCGTGTCACCGATCGGCAAGGGCCAGCGCGGCCTGATCGTGTCCCCGCCCAAGGCCGGCAAGACCACGATCCTCAAGAAGATCTGCCAGTCTATCTCGATTAACAACCCCGAGGTGCACCTCATCTGCCTGCTCGTCGACGAGCGCCCCGAAGAGGTCACCGATATGCAGCGTTCCATCAGGGGTGAGGTTGTGGCGTCGACCTTCGATATGCCTGCCGACAACCACACCCGCGTGGCAGAGCTCGTCATCGAGCGCGCCAAGCGCATCGTAGAGCTGGGTGGCGACGTCGTGGTGGTGCTCGACTCCATCACGCGCCTCGCCCGCGCCTACAACTTGGCGGCGCCTGCCTCGGGCCGCATCCTTTCGGGCGGCGTCGATTCGGCGGCACTGTATCCGCCCAAGCGCTTCCTGGGTGCAGCCCGCAATATCGAGAACGGCGGCTCGCTCACCATCCTGGCCTCTGCCCTCATCGACACCGGTTCCAAGATGGACGAGGTCATTTTCGAGGAGTTCAAGGGCACCGGCAACATGGAGCTTAAGCTCGACCGCGACCTGGCCGACCGCCGCATCTTCCCGGCTATCGACCCCGTTGCCTCCGGTACGCGTAACGAGGACCTCTTGGTCGACGAGCAGATGCGTCCGTTTGTCTTTGGTCTGCGTCGCATTCTTGCCGGCATGAACAATACCGAGCGTGCGGCGGCGTCGTTTATCAAGGGTCTGAAGGGCACCAACACCAACCAGGAGTTCCTGGTGCGTTCGGCCAAAAAACACAGCGACTACGAGCAGACGTTCTAGGTTGTCATCCACGCGCTGCGATAGTCATCAATGCGATAAAGGGTCGGGGCTTTGAGCCTCGGCCCCTTTCCATTGCGCCGCTCCGCGCTTATTTTTGACCGTAAGACCGACGAGCAGCAGGTTTCCCGTTTCAATCCGACATCGTCGCTTGCAATCGGCAGGGTGGTTTCGCATAATAGCTTTTAAGCTTCGCGACGGAAAACGCAGATGAAACGAACCATATACCGTTGCTTTGGGGCATAGCCCCGCTTCATCTTCTCTCGCGCAGCCAACTGAATGATGCGATTTGGGTGCTGGAAGATGGGGAGAGCTCATGGCTTCTTCTGATGCAACACAACGAGCAGTCCTTGCCGGACTTTCGTGCGGGATCGGCCTTGCCGCTCCCGTGGTTATGTATGCCGCGACGCTGCCGTTTTCGTCGGTGAACGAGACGGTCGTGGCGGGTGCGGTTCCCTTCGCCGTGGGCGCGGTGGCGGGCGTGGGTATCTATGCCGCCTCGCTGGGTATCTCCGAGTATCGTGCGCAGCGTGAAGAGCGTCTGTTCCAGCCCGATGCCATGGGCGGTGCCGCCAATCTCAATCAGCATCAAAGCGAGTTCAAGACCGCCTCGATTCCAGCTCAGCAGCAGGATGCGACTCCATACGCTGCGGCTTCTGCTTTTCAGGCTCAGTCGGAGCAGTCTACCTCGGCATTCCTTTCCGGCCTGACTGGTGCGTTCCAACGCCGTCATGCCGACGATGGTGTCCCTACCATCGCTCGAGCCGCAGATGCTATGGACGAGGCCGAGGCTTGGTCCATGATCGACAGCATGCTCGACGACGATTCGCCGGTTAGCTGCGACCCTGCGCGCTCGCGCGACGTCTATCAAGTCGCCATCGACGAGCTCACCAACGGCGGGCAGACCGGCTCCTTCAATCGCGATGACATCGCCGCTGCGGCACGCGCCGTGTCGGGCTCCCAGGCCGCCCCTGCGGGCAGCACGGCGGCTTTCGTGGCACTCGTTGCCAACGCGGCAGCCAATAACGCCTGCAGCGCTACCTCGGCGGACGCGAACGCTTCTGCCGACAATTCGTACGTTGATGAAGCCATGGCCGCGGACGAGGAGGCCGTTGCCGCCCGCCGCGCCGCCGAAAGCTCGCTTTGGGGCGCTCCTGCCCGGCAGCAGGCGGCCGAGGCTGCGCCGTACAACGCAAACCTCGCCAGCATGCCTATCATCTCCGGTGTCGCGGACATCGATCTCGATGACCTCGATGAGCCTGCAGCCATCACCGCATCGATTGATGCCCAAGATCGCATCGACACCGGCGACCTTCCGGACGCCTCGCTCGAGGTTGATGTCCCCATGGCCGATTACTCGGGCCACGAGGGTATGTGGGCCGCCGCCACCGCGATTCTGGATGAGATTGACGAGCCTGCTCCTGTTTCAGCCCCCGCTCCCGTCGCTGCCCCTCAGCCTGCTGCCCCCGCCTATGTCGGCCGTCACAGCGCTGTGTTCCCCGAGGATACTGCCCGTATCTCGCGTGAGAGCATCGAGCGGGCCGAGGCTATTGCCGCCGGCATTATGGAAAATCGTCGTCACGAGCGCGTCAATCAGATCCTCGAGGAAGAGATCGAGCGTCTTCAGTCCTCTACCGCCAAGCGTACGGGCCGTGCTTATCTGAGCGTTATCGAGGGCGGTACCGCCAGCTTCGCGCCGCTCCGCGCGGAGGCATAACTTCTGCATGGTTAAGATCAATCGAAAATGGGCGGTCGTAACCTGCCTGATGGCGCTCTTGATCTGGGGCAATTCGCTGGTTCCCGGCTCGGGGTCGGGCTCACTGAGCCTAACGGTCATGGAAGCTATCCGCGGTTTCCTGCACGGCGTGGGACTTCCATATGAATGGGTGACCAACTTTGTTGTTCGCAAGTGCGCGCATTTTTCCGAGTATATGGTGCTCGGCATCCTGGCAACGCACGCCTTTGATTTTGAGGGCCGGCGCACCTTTGACGTGCTGCTGCCCACGGCGGTGTTCCTGCTGCTGATTCCTTCGATTGACGAGACGATTCAGCTCTTTGTGCCGGGACGCGCCGGCATGATCACCGATGTGATGATCGACTGCTGTGGAGCGGCAACGGGCGTTGTGCTCCGATATCTCTTACGGTCGCTGATGTGCGCCAAAAAGGCCGCCTAGGACGTATTGTTTGGTCCTAGGCGGCCTTTTTTATTTGAGGGCTTATATGAGGCGTGGTGGCGTCGTTTCGTAGGTCGGATTTGCCGGGCGCGCCACGCCCTGTGGGTTCATCTGCTACTGAAGCGCCTGTGCGCCCAGGGCCAGGCAGCCCATAACGCCCTGCTTGCCCTCGAGGCTGTTGTTGACGATGTAGTTATTGATGTCGTTGACCTCGGTCGTGACGATATAGCCGTTGAGCATCTCGGCACACTTTTTGCGTGCGAGCGGCACGATGGGAGTGTGGTCGGCCACGCCGCCGCCGATGATGATCTTTTGCGGCGCGTAGCACAGCGTGTAGGTCATGAGTGCCTGTGCCAGATAGCCGGCGAGCAGGTCCATGGCTTCCGGGTCATCAGCCATGTCTCCGGCGCTCTTGCCATCCCAGCGCTTTCTAACGCCGGGGCCGGCGATGAGGCCTTCGAGGCAGTTGTCATGGAAGGGGCAGGCGCTGTGCTCGCCAATGGTGTCGCGCGGGTCGCGCGTGACCAGGATGTGGCCAGCCTCGGGATGCATCATGCCGTGCACGAGCTTACCGCCCGAGAGCACGCCAGCGCCCACGCCGGTACCGATGGTCAGATACACCACGTCAGTGAGGCCCTGGGCGCAACCAAAGGTGACCTCGCCCAGGCAGGCGACGTTGACGTCGGTGTCGTAGCCGCAGGGAATATTGAGCTCGTTTTGGATGGTGCCCAGCAGGTCGAAGTAGCGCCATGCCGTTTTGGGCGTCTCCAGGATCTTGCCGTATTGGGGCGAGGCAGGGTTGACTGCGGTGGGGCCAAAGGCGCCGATGCCCAGCGCGGCGATGCCCTTGTCGGCAAGTCATGCGTTGACGGCCTCGACGGTCTCCTGCGGAGTCGTGGTCGCGATCTGCTCACGCTCCAGGACCGTGCCGTCCGCATAGCCCGTGGCGCAGACCATCTTGGTGCCGCCGGCCTCGAGCGCTCCGATAAGCTGCTGCTCTGCCATAGTATTCCTCTCTCCGGGATGAGTTGCTCCGTGACTAAAATATAGCGCTCTAAACCATTTAAGAAAGCGCTATAAAAAGAAGCCTCGCAACGCGGCGGGCGATGCGGGGCTTCTTTGGTTACTTTAGTTGCCGGGCCGTCCTTACCCGCGCGGGTTGATTTTATCACGTAGCGACTTGAGGTTCTCAAGCGCAGCGTTGAGCGTCTCGTCTCGCTTGGCAAAGTGGAAACGAATCAGATGGTTGACGGGCTCGCGGAAGAAGCTCGAGCCCGGAACGGCGCCCACGCCCACCTTGGAGGCCAAATCCTCGCAGAAGTCGAGGTCGCTGTCATAGCCAAACTCCGAGATATCCATCATCACGTAGTAGGCGCCCTGCGGCACGTTGTGCGTAAGGCCGATGCTGTCGAGTCCCTGACAGAACAGGTCGCGCTTGGCGGTGTAGAGGTCGAGGACCTCCTGGTAATAGCTGTCGTCGAAGTTGAGGGCGGTGACGACGGCTTCTTGCAGGGGAGCGGCGGCGCCTACGGTGAGGAAGTCGTGGACCTTTTTGATGCGCTCGGTGATTTCGGCGGGAGCGATGGTGTAGCCTAGGCGCCAGCCGGTGATGGAGTAGGTCTTGGACAGCGAGCTGCAGCTGATGGTTCGATCGAACATGCCGGGCAGCGTGGCCATATAGACGTGCTCGTGGGGCGCGTAGACGATGTGCTCGTATACCTCGTCGGTAATGCAGTAGGCGTCGTACTGTTTGCAGAGGTCGGCGATAAAGGTGAGCTCCTCGCGCGTAAAGACCTTGCCGCAGGGGTTGGAAGGGTTGCACAGGACGATGGCCTTGGGATCGTTGTCGCGGAAGGCCGCCTCGAGTGTCTCGCGGTCAAAGTCGAACGCAGGTGGGTTGAGCGGCACGTAGATAGGCTCCGCACCCGAAAGGATCGTGTCGGCGCCGTAGTTCTCGTAGAATGGCGAGAAGATGACGACCTTGTCGCCGGGGTTCGTGACCGTCATCATGGCGGCCATCATGGCCTCGGTGGAGCCGCAGGTGACCACGATGTTCTCGTTGGGGTTGATCGGCATGCCCATAAAGTGCTCCTGCTTGGCGGCAAGCGCCTCGCGCATGGCCTGGGAGCCCCAGGTGATGGAGTACTGGTGGTAAAGCGGCTTGGGGTCGGTGGCAATGGTGCTGAGGCTATCGAGCAGCTGCGCCGGGGGATCGAAATCGGGGAAGCCCTGCGACAGGTTGACGGCACCATACTTGTTGGAGATGCGCGTCATGCGGCGGATGACCGAATCGGTAAACGCCGCCGTGCGGTTGGAGAGTTCTTTCATGCCTATCCTTTCGAGCATTGGGTGGAGCAAGTTTACTCCTATGGAACCGGTGGGATTTGCTCGAAACGGGCTCGAAAAACTCTTTTCAAAATTCTTGAAAATTGGGGCTTGCATCGCGTGGCGTTCCTTGCAATAATAGTCGAGCGCGAAGCGCACAGGACACGGTGGGTGTAGCTCAGTTGGCTAGAGCGACGGGTTGTGGTCCCGTAGGTCGAGGGTTCGAGTCCCTTTACCCACCCCAGTTCTTGCTTCGTGTCGATATC